>CAZXAY010000017.1:0-23664 GCA_964638435.1 uncultured Candidatus Saccharibacteria bacterium
GATATTACCTTTTTTTAAAGATTAATCCTTTCCATTTGGTGGATCTGACTAATCTTGAATTTTCTCCCGCTGCGGTCTTTGTTGAGACCAAAATACACCCGTAATTGGGTTTTGGATGAGACACTTCTTCTTACCAATCGAAAAGTGTCCCCCTTCTTCATCCCATAAATATTCATAAAATCTTCCCACTCTTCATCAGATTTGGCAGAAAGCTGCGAGACAGGTTGCCAATTCCCGTTGAGTTTATAATATCCATTGAGCAATGGCCCCATAAACCCACTACCTTTTCTGGTGATAATTATATCTTGACCAGAAACTTTGGAAACCAAATCATCAAAATCCCGATAATTGGTAAAAAGTCTCATGGCTGGAGGTAATTTTCCATTGCTATCACGCCTATTCAAATCAAGTGACTTACCTTTATAGACCATAAACGCATGCGTGTCGCTTGATCTCACCGTGATAAAATATGCCGAAACTTCAGCAGGATAACAGCTACCACTGACCAGGCCACCTATAAACTTAGTGGGCCTTTGGGCGCCATCACTTTTATACCCCAAGATCATCTCGGTATAGAAATTAGGACCGCCGTAGAAATCCTCCACCAGCAATTTTCGAGAATCTATGATGTTGTCATGATCCTCGGACCAGATCGCGTAGATGTATTCCTTAACTACCTGTACTGGATCGGATCCGTCAGAAAATGCAACTTGCTGAGCATTCTCGTCAAAAACAGATGACTCCTGAGCTTGGGCCAAAACCGTTGAGTTTGTTGCCACAGACACCACGGAGTTTTTGACCTCAGATTTTGGTGGGGACTGGATAAACCCAAAAGTTTCCCTAATCGATTGCCAATGCCAATTACCCGCGACACCCATAAGTAGCGCCATCATCAGTATGATGCCAAGGACAACAATGTTTGGATCCGTTTTCTTCACAATCAACACCATCCTTTGTTTTTAATAGAACAACAATAAACTAAATGTCTATTGCAATTCACTAAAATTTTATCACAAAAAAACCCTTGGGTCAAGGGAGGGATAGAATTATGAATTACGAATTACGAATTATGAATTTGAAAAACCATTATTCATGATTCATTATTCTTGATTCATACCCAAAATGTTATTGTAGTTGTTCAACCAGAATCGATCTATTAAAGCCTTTATAGGCGCGACCAGATACAGCGGTCTCTAATGTTTGAGTAAATTTATCAGTTTGTTTTTTGCCAAGATTGGCTGATATTTTAAATTTAATCTCTAAAATCGGCTGCATCGTTTCCGTTGCTCCAGAGTTACGATCATTAAAAATTGACTCAGAGGTATTTATATTTAAAATATTAATATTAGTAGATGTCAAAGCTTGCGCACTACCATTATCAATCTTGGTACAAAGCGCCACATTGGTGTTTGGAGATGGCAAACATTGTCCTAAAAAATATTCGTGAATAACTTTATTACCATCCTGATCATAAGAATTTATGGTTATATTATCACCTAAAATAGAATAACTATCAGCTAATCTAAAATCGCGAGCAATCGCCTCCATAGCATAACGGCCACTAATTGACGCATCACGAATTGCTTTAGTTTGATTACGCAAGCTAGAATTGACCGAAAAAGTAGCAAAAACCATTGCCATTACTCCAGCAAAAATTCCCGAAGCTATTAAAACTTCGATAAGACTGTAACCACGGGTATAGGGAGTAAGGTTTAAGGGGCAAGGTTTAAGATTTTTCATATATTTATTGAAAATTAAAAATTTGTTTACTAACTCCTTATGAAACTGTAAACAGGATCCATCGGAGAATTTTGAATTTCTTTATAAATATATTATATCAAAAATATAAAATTATCGCTAATAAATAGGTTATCTGGAACTATTTTATCCCCAACTTCTTTTTAGCGGCTAAATATTCAGGATCAATTTGGTTTTTTTGATATTCTTCGGAAGTGAATTTAGCGAAATATTGGGTGTCGCCAAATAACTTATGATTTTTTTAGATACTTTGCCACTTCTGGTTTTATTAGTAACCAAAGTCCGTAAATACCTATTGGTAGGGAGAATATTTTAGTAAAAAACAGTGCACTGGCTATTATAGCACAGATCCAAGACCATTTCTTTCGTTTTTTTAGGACGCTACTTGTTAAAGCTAGGAAATAAGAAAGTCCCCAGACAAAAATCATCAACACATAGAACATAATTTTTTCTTGCTGTGTATTTAGAGATTCAATAAGAAATAGTAATAAGAAACCATATAGCAAATAAATAACACAAAAAAACCAGTAAATGAATCTTAATATTTTGAGGTGTTTTTCGATTTGTTGGATATTCATAGTTGTTTTAATATTTCCTCCCATAATTATAAATACATTAGTTTTGGTTTGTATTCCTTGAGATCAATCTTCTTTTGAGCCATATATTTTTTTAACTCAGTAAACTTTGGACAACCAGATTTATTAGTGAACTTTTCAGAGAGTTGTACCATAATCCCATCACCAATTTCTTCTGTCTTGTAAGCAGGAATGTCCAAAAGAAATTCTTTGTTATATTTTTTGATGTAACTCGGACCAAAGAAATTAACCCAATAGAGATGTTTGATTATGCATTGATTAATTTCTTTTGAGGTAATCGTATTAAATCCGCTTATATCAATGTAACCAAATTCTGGCTTAAAAACTGGATACCACTTTTTGGCTAATTCAAGAAATCTTTGGGCGTATTTTTCTTTATCTGCTGGGGTTTGGAGTTGGCTAAATTCAGCGAAATCGACAGAAAATTTAATGCTATTCTCTGATCTAGCATAACTACCAATGCTTATTTTTTCTAAATTAAGTCCAGGAATACTTATTGTAGAATAAATAAAGTTTTTATCAATCTCAATATCTATTGGTGTTTTAACTAACCATGAGCGATCTTTAAGCGTCACAGGGTCTAGTCTTATAAATGACCATTCCTCTGTATAAACTTGATTAATCACTTTTTGCAAGAAGTGATTATCTTTTCTACAATTTCTACAATTTAATTCTAGTGAAATATGTTTCTCCATATCTATTTCTCCTTTCTAAAAAGATAGTGATTTTACTTCTACTTGAGGTAATTCATTTTTTATAGCTTTTTCAGCCCACGATGGAATCTCGTTAGCAAACTCGATAACAACTTTTTTATTTGTAGTTGTATAAGCTCTTAATTGTTTTATTAGACGATCGGTAGATTGTAATATGGTATCATCAGAATAACTCCTCCACCCGGGCCAATTCTTAAACTCCACAATTGTCCCGTCTTTTAAAACAGCATCAAATCTGCCTACTCCGTCTTCAACTAGCTCTACTGCTTTAATATTTTCTGGACCGATTTCTAAAATCCGTTTAAGTTGGAATTCTGCTCCTTTGCGAATATTAGGATAACCACTATTCACCGATTTAACTACTTTATGCAAACCCTGTTGGGTTTCGGAAGTTAATCCAGACCAATTGACTTTGGAAAGCAAAGAGGAAAGTTGTTTGGCTCGTGTGCTTCTAGAAACAATACTAGGAATAACATCAGTGGAACCAGTCCATTTTTTTACTAATAATTTTAACTCATCAAGATTTTTAATCTTACTGGCAGAAGAAGCTATTTTGGGAATTTGACTTACATTTTGTAATCCCCCTGACATAAAAGCACCAGAATAAATTAAATCCTGTATTTCAGGTGAAGTACCATAAAGATCTGCTTGTTCTTCTAAACGATTACAATATTCTTCTTCATTCTGAGCTTGCCAAGCTAAAAATTCTTGATATTTCTGATAAGTATATTCTTCTACCAAATCAACTACAACATTACCTACGGCATATCCTAATTCTACCACATTTTTAGAAATACTAGGAACGTTACCTCTAATAATAGAAGTTACAGAGTTAACAGAAGGAAGACTAGAATTAGAGACATTAGTGTTACTGGTCGTAGGGCGAGATGATTTTACTGGCGCTAAACTGATAGCGGGTTGTTGACTATTTGACATATTAGTTGAGGGGGCGCGTAATTGTACAATTCTATTGATAGTAGTTTCCAATTGTTTTCTCTGATCCTGTGCGCTCGCGACAGTGGTTGATTTGATCGGTTGAGATTGGATAGCAGGACTTCTTAATATAGGAGCACTTATTATCGAATTAATACTAGTGTTTGAACGAGAAATGGAATTATTTGCAACGGTTTGATTAGCAGTTTGTGGCACTGGCGCCCGGTTGGTTTTTTGGCTGATGTCCGCAACAAGCCGATTACTCATTTCTTTAGCTCCCTGGGCAACCTGTTTAGCCGCAGATTTTATGTTATCAGTGGCGGTTTGAGCAGATTGTTTTAAAGCAATTGCGGCTTGTTCCGTTTTTTGAATTGCTTCAGAAGCAACTCGACGTATTGCTTCTGCTGCATCTCTGGTACGTTGAGCAGTTTCTTCAGCAATTTTTTTAGCTTCCTCTGCAACTTTTTTGGATGTTTCTTCTGCCCAATGCTTGGCATCAGCCAATCGTCGACTTATTTCTTCTGCAGCTTTTCTGGCCATTTCTTCTGCAGCTTTTTTGCTCGCTTCTAAAGCTTCTTTGACTCGACGAGCATTATCTTCTATTCTTCTTTGGGCTTCTTCTGCTTGACGCTTGGCCTCTTCCCATGCTTTTTTTGCTGCTTCCTGGGATTTTTTAAAAATTTCATCGGCCTTACGTTTAGCTTCTTCTGCTTTGCGTTTGGTTTCTTCTAAAGCTTTTTTAGTTGCTTCCGCGGCTTTTTTTAGAGCTTCTGCGGCTTTTTTCGCCATTTCCTCCGCAATTTTTTTGGCTTGATTCCAAACATTACCCAAATTCACTTTAAGAGATAAATGACCATTGGGATCGATATAATTAATTGGATTGTTTAAACCGTAAATATATTCATTTCGAGTTAATTCATCATCTAAATTGCCTGATATTGGGTCTTGACTATAAAATCTACCTAACTCGGGATCGTAAGCGCGGGGGCCTAAAATATATAATCCTGCTGTTGGTTCGTAATCATAACTGGAGTATAAATAGGGGCTCATTGGCGTAAAGTTTTTAGAATCATTAACTAATGGTTTTCCCCAACTATCATAGGAATAACTTTCCACAACATTACCGTATTCATCAGTCAAACCTACTACATTTCGGTGATTATCACGCATAAAATAATATACCTGATTGGCAACTATCATAGCCAAAAGCTTACCATTAGGATCATAAATATATTGAGTAATTACCTTGCCATTGGCATCTTTTTCGGCTACCATATTTTGACCTTCATAGGAATAATTGATTATGGATCCATTAAATTGGCGACTGATACGGCGTTTTAGACCATCGTAGGTGTATTTAATAGTCTTCCCGTCAGGCAAGATAATTTTTTCTAGGTAATTATCAGTGGTATATAAAAAATAAGTAGTGCCCAATAATTCAGTTTTAGCAGTCATATTACCATTATTGTCGTACTCGTAAGCAGTAATCGAGCCGTCAGGATAAGTAGTACTCACAACACGATTAGCTTGATATTGATAGGTTGTGGTACCAACATCATCAGTTTTACTTAAACGGTTGCCATTGGCGTCATAACCATAACTAATAGCACGGCCATTTTCTTTAACTTCATTTAATTGATTCTTTTCATCATAAGTATATTCAAAAACTTGATTAAAATTATTACTAATTTTTTTCCAATTATCTAATTGATCTAATTCATAGTTAGCTTGAAAGATAACTTTATTGCTATTGTCACTAATTTTGATACCGGTTGGACGACCATCATTGTCATAAGAATAATTGGTGACTAAACCGGCAGTATTCTTGGATTCTATTAAGCTTCCTAGTGGATCATATTTATTAGCAACATTAATTGATACATTGCCAGCTGCATGGGCGCGCGGTTGATCTTTAAGCAGTTTTTGCCAGAAAGATAGTTTTTCTGAATTTTCGTCGAGTGCTGATTCTTCGATTATTGGTACTGTGACAGCAACGGATAAAGGATTGTTGTCAGCATCATAGGAAAACTTTTGCTCCTGACTTGGTTGTTCTTCTTCGGCTCGAGCTGAGAAATGACTGAATAGCCTGGTAATTGGGCCTTGATCATTTTCCACGATTGGTTGGGTAATTTTTTTACCAATAACATTACCATATTCATCATATTCATATTCAATTGTGCTTTTATCGGCATTAACAGTTTGAATAGGATCACCGTACTCATCGTATTGATATTTAACTTCTCCGCCTTCATTGGCAATGGTTTCAAGATTACCCTGAGTGTTATAACTTAAATTGATGACTTCTTCCGTTGGATTTTCATCAGCAAAGACTTTTTTTGTTAAACGTTTGAACCAGCCAAGTTTATTATTGTCATCGCTTTTTGCTAGTGGTTTTTCTACATAACTAGAAATTAAATTACCATTGTCATCATAAACATAACGAGTAGTTTTATTATTGCCGTCTACAACAGCAGAAATATTATTACTATCATCATATTCAGCCGTAGTTTTATTGCCCAGTGCGTCAGTAGTTTCTACTGGCAAGTCTTGATTATTAAAACGAATTTCCGATTGCAGACCATTAGGGTCAGTGATAGATAAAGTCATTGACGATTGATCATAGCTTAAGCCATCATATAATTCAGTTAAGGTTTGGCCTAGTGGTTGATCAGTGATGCTGGCTTGTATCTCAGATGATAAGGATGAAAAATCTTGTATTAACGATTCACTAGATTTATCTGCGCTACCATTGTTAAATAATAATCTGTTGTTTGTTGCTATAAACTTGCTAATAGTGGATTTATTAGTATTAGTTATAACTGTCGATTTTTCCCAAACTGCAGGTGGTGGGGTTAAAAAACCAATAATTAGCATTGGAACCAAAAGAATGTTACGAATAATTTTGACGATAGGTTTCATAAATTTCCTTTTGAGCATTTACAGCTCATGAAAAAATAGTTCTCCGAAATGGAGAACTGTTGATACGTATTATTATTTTGGCTAATAGTAGCAATTTTAAAATCCATATATAGATGCAGTGTTAATATTATATTATTTTGCACCCATTTTATTAAATTGTTTTGAATTAAGTAAAACATATGTTTATGACCCCAGATTGCTGGCTTCACTATATGGTTATTTTTGTAATGCAATAATTATAGTGTGGCAAGATTACTATATCAAAAGTATTTTTCTTGTCAAATGGTAACTGAATTTAATACATTTAAATCATATAATGTTGCGTATCAATACTAAACATTCTAGATTAACAAATTTACTCAGAATACCCGATAGTATCAAATTAGCAAAAGTATCATATACGGAAACCGTAAAGATTCTGTTATAATTTAAACTACAAACCACTTGACCCCGCCACAATTTCTTCCTGTAAAACCTACTACGTAGTGTTATTACAGGAACGCAATGTGCAAGGGTCTGCGGGCAAATTCAACTATAAATTGCATGAGATGCCCTTGACAAAAGCGTTTATTAATGTCATAATCGTGTATTATTGGGATTAGATACTATGATGAACATTTATAAAGAAAATTAAGGGCGACCTTAATATAGAGTTATGGTTTTGGGATTCGAAATTCAGAATATGAAGGAGTGGTTTAAATGGGAAACGGGAAAATGGACGGACTCAAGTGGATCATACTGATCGTCGGATTTATGCTCGCTGCAATGTTGATTCTTACCAGTAGCGGTTGCGGAGGTGGCGGAGGAGTCAGCGGTAGCGCCCTCCCCAGCTCTGGATCAGGATCAGGTGGAGGCGGCGAGCAACCCCCCACCGGCCCACCTGAAATCACCAGTCTTACACCCAACAACGGACAGGTAGGATCCAATGTGCAAATTGCTGGCAGCAAGTTTGGGGCAACCCAAGGCAGTGTAAGCTTCAATGGAACAGCTGTCTCTGTAATCAGCTCGTGGAACAACAATCTAATCGTGGCAAAAGTTCCAACAGGAGCCACATCAGGGAGCGTAACAGTAAGTAATGGCCAAGGAACTTCCAATGGGATGGCATTTACGGTAAATGCACCTGCGGGAGATCCACCTAACATTACATTACTCAACCCCACCAGTGGAAACATCGGTTCACAGACAACAATTTCAGGCACAAATTTTACCGGGGTTCTTCCAACAAATGGGGTCGCATTTAATGGCACAATAGCATCAACATATTCTGTAGTCAATGATACACAAATTACTGCTACTGTCCCAAGTGGTGCTTCAACTGGCCCTATCGTCGTAACGCACCCAACAAACGGTGCGTCAAATGGAATGACCTTCACGGTCACCAATCCTCCATCAATCACCAATTTGAATCCGACCAGTGGTCTTGTCGGCGCATCGGTTGTGATCACTGGCACCAATTTCAATGGAACCAGTGTCACTTTCAACGGAACGGCTGCAACCTTTACGGTAGATAGCCCAACGCAAATCACCGCAACAATTCCATCTGGAGCCACTACCGGCAACGTGGTTGTAACCACCACCGCTGGCACATCAAATGGGTGGGCTTTTACGGTGACAGTGGCACCTTCATGGACATTCGCTTGGCGCAAAACTGGACTTAACGGTCCACGCAATGCTTGCTTCGACACCAACAACGTCATCTGTATTGCCAATAGCGGCGCCAACAATGTTGCAAGGTTTGATACAAATGGAACGCAACTTGCAAACATAACTGATGGAAGTTTCAACGGAGTCGTGTCTATAGCAGTTGATTCAAGTGGCAATCACTATGTTGCCTGCTACAACACAAAGAAAATTCAGAGATTTGACTCCAACTGGACAAACAGAGTCGAACTGATTTCTACAACATATGATATTCGCGACATAGCCGCTGAATATGGATCTTCTATCGCAATTTTGGAATCACAAGGTGGAGTTGATGGCAAAGTGGAGGTGTTCAATTCTGCTGGCACCTTAATCTATGGACCATGGAATATTGCCAGTGCCAATACCCCGCTATCAATCGCGCTTTCCAGTGACGGCAATTACGTCTGGATCGCAGACTCGTCTACACATTATGTACGCAAGTATTCGCTGGCTGGAGCCCTACAAGGATCTTATGGTGGTTCGGGATCTGGCAATGGCCAGTTCTCCTATCCCGATAGTATTCATGTGGACTCCAGCAGTAAAATCTATATAGGAGACTCCGGAAACTTCCGCTTCCAAGTATTCGACTCAAACATGACCTTCCTTGGTAAATTCACAGGAACAAGTGGAACTGGAAATGGGCAATTCAACACAATTATCGGCATCGTATCTGACACAATCGGAAACGTTTATACGACAGATGATACCGGTAACAATATACAAAAATTCACAAAGAACTAGATCCTGAAATCCCTCGAACATGCTCGGGACAAGTAAGTTCAGGATGACAGTCATAAAACCCTCGACATCGTGCCGGGGGTTTTCTTTATAGAACCATAAACTACACTCCCGAGGTGTTTGCAGATTTCACCTCGGGAGTGTTAATCGCAAAACCACCTCGGAGGTGTAAGAATTATTGTCCAGTAATGTTACCTGGACTTAAAAGTACAAAATCATAAGTACTAACAATTGACCCTGTTTGACGATCAATCTTGACTTTAAGTTTACGTTTAGAACTAGCATAATATCCAGTTGACTCAATATACGTGTAACGTGAATCTAATTTTTCGTTAGGACTAGTTAAAGTCATTTTGTAATTATCTAAATCTCCACCCCAAGATTTAATACGTAAATCTTGAGCATTGGTAGTTGTAAGCGGAATTCCATTACTACCCTGACTCAAAGTTGCTTCAAAATATGTGAATAATTTTTTACCATTTCCATTTTCTACAATCTGACCATCAGCATCATAAGCAGTGTATTCTAATCTCATTTGATCTTTTTCTGATCTTGATGGACTAACATTAGTATACCCCCACTTCAAATAAATCTTCCCATCCAATTTATTTATATTATATTCAACACTCCCATCCTTAGCTAAAGCTGGGATTGATTGGGTACTACTAGCTTCACCTGGGTAATCAGGTACACAATAAACTGGATAGGATTTTACACCATTTACATCAGTTACCTGAGCGCAAGGGTCTGAGTTTACTTCTTCTACCGAGACCCCATCTTTATTATAATTTTTATGCCAAATGCGTAAATCGTAGTAAGATTTACTTTTAATAATATCTGCCAAATTGGCATTAATATCTAAATTATTTGATTCTAATTTTCCATCCGTTACATTAACACGCATAGCTTTGGTAACTTTTTCGTCCATTCCACCAGTAACATCGGCTGGTACCTCGATATTTTTATTATACCTATACAACAGCAACCCAGCTTCAATCCCCGATTCCGCAGCTTGATACGCCATCTCGCTATCCTCTAAGCGAGTAATTTGCTTAACCTCACTCACTAGCATTCGACTCACACTAAAAACAATCGCACTAATAACAGTTACCACGATTAAAGTTATTACTAGGGCAGCACCAACATTAGACTGACGATTTACGCGCTGACTTCCTTCACCTCCAAGGTGTTTCCCCATTTCGCTAAAGCTTCGCGGGGCAAGGCAGATTTCACCTCGCAGGTGGCGCATCAATCGTTTAACTTGTTGATTTGCTTGCCCCAATCGAGGAGTTAATTGGTTAATTTGTTTCATAAAATTTCTAGCCCTTACTTAATTGTTTCTAATAATTCAAAAAGTCCCTTATCACTATTATACTCAAAAGTTTCCTTAAATGGTACAAAAAACTCATCCAAACTGCTACTTTGATTTTTGATATTTATTTCTAATAACCCATTATGGTTATGATCTGTTAAAACATATTCTGGGTAAAATTTGTTTGAATAATTAAAAATTTGTTTTAAATTTTCTGTTGACTCATCATATTGCAAAATTGTTAGACGAGAACTGTTATGATCATTATCAGTAAATACCAATATTTCAGGTACGGGATTGTCCGCTACATTAAATATCATCAGGGGTTTATTGAATATAATGTTGGAATTAATAGAACTAAAATTACTGTCAAATATCATAAAGTCAATTAATTGGTATTTAGTAGAATAAAATCTATCAACCAGATAAATTTTAATGTAGTTTTTATTTAAAGCATCGTTTTGCAGAAAAACTAATTCGTTTGCCCCATCTCCATCAAAATCAGCTAATTCATAAGCATTCTCTCGTATGATATGCAGGGTTGTTGCCACCTCGATAAATTGATTCAAATTTTCTGTTTTTTCAACCAACTCTTTAGTGTATTTATCAAATATTTCTTGAAAACTTGGACCTTCTTTAGGCACCAACTTGATAACCAATTGAAAAAGTTTTTGATTTTGACCTTCGTTAAGAGGGTATATATTTACTGCTGTTTCGAGTTCGTGATATAAATTATCAACAAAATCTGCTGGCGACATTCCATTATATAAATTCGTGTCTACACCTTTTACTTGCCCAGTCTCTCTAACATAATTAGTAATCAGATCAGGAATAAAATCATTTTGCACACCATAATAACTATTAGCTTGCCAAGTAATCAATAATCCAACAAATAATAGGGTTGTATATGTCCAAAGACGATTATTTTTTTTGTAAGGGTCAATTCCTTTTTCATAAAGATTCCAAATTTTATCGGCATAATTATTAGTACCAGGCCCATAATTTTTAACAGCCTCCTTCCAACTAATCCATTGAGGTTCAAGGTGATCACCTTTATTAATAATATGTGAATGTAGTTTGTGATAAAGCCACCTTACCCCCCAATAAATACTGTCTCTTGGTTTTTCGACTTTAGCCTCACCACCATAATTGATAGGCACCTCATTCCCTGAAGTTGCTTCATATTCGGTTGGTTTATCCTTAGAATTATTAAGAATTTTAAGACATTCGTCTCTGGTAATCTGCATCACATCAATACCAGCATTTAAATCATTACCTACTCTACTTTCTTTATAGGCAATAGCTTTAATTAAATTGGGATCAAGCGGTTCTAGCGGGGGAAACTTTTGCTTAGCGAATTCATCGTTCCAGTATTTTACTGCGTTATAAATTTCTCCATCAAATTTATTATAGTCCTCGCCATTTAAGGATTTATATAATTTTATTATTGGCAATAGCTGAGAAGTTTCTGGCATAGTAATATTAAAATACACCCTGTCTATCTCCGGGCTCCTATCAGCATTCAATTCTAAAGTGTGATAACCCTCCTTAAAACATTTTTCTATTGAATAAGATTTAGTTTCTCCCTTTAAAAGATTACCGCACCAATACCAATAACGATGCTTAAAAGATACATTTTTATCATTGTTATTAACTATTTTATCATCTATTTTAAGTTGCAAGTCGTCATCGTCATTTAAATTAGTTGGGTGTTGATTGCCATCTTTGCATTTCGCAAAAATAGCGAACCCTTGCAATAGTTGGCCTGGAAATATAAAACTATACCATGGTCGACCGTTTTCATCTTGAGCAGGATTATTACTAGAAGGATGATAAATTACTTTTTTATCAATGACCTGATAAATTTTAATTTCCTGCAAGTGTGGTTTATTTTCAGCTAGAAGTCTTAAATAATAACATCCAATTCTTAATGGTAAAATGTAAACATTGGTTTTGAATAATCCTTTGAGGATATTGCCATTCCACTTGCTAGAATCTTGATCAAAACTCTCCTCTCCGATTTGTAATTTTAATTTACTACCACGGTATAAAGCAAAAAAATTCTGCCACCAACTCTTAGCACTAGCTGTAATTTCAATTAAATAAATCCCCTCTTTTTCTATTTCCAAAGGATGAGTGAAAGAATCCGCAACAGTTCTGTTTATTTTTTCTGATGATATAAGTTTTAAGGACATTTTACTCCTGAATAGACATATTTTAAAACAATCTATACCTTATTCCATTTTATCCCTCAACCATACTCGGGATAAATAAATGTTTACAGGTTAATAATGTTTTTCGATTATTGAATGATCATTCAATTAAATTGAGAAAATCTCATTAGAGGTTTTGGAATTCTATAATAACGAAGCATATTTTGCATTCTTAAATAGTCCAACTCATTGTTAAATATAATAAAACTAGCGATACTTTTAGTAAGAATATGATAAATCTCATTATTATACAATAAATCTTTCCTCAAGTTCTATCTCCTAATACATTTCTAACCTTAAAACATTTCGTAAATGTTTTAAGGTTTGGATTGCATTTAGATATTAATTATTCTATGGTTTCTATCAGATCAAATCTATATCTATCTTTATTATACTCAAAAACTTCCTTTAATGGTACTGCATACATCTCTGTGCCTCGACTTTGGTTTTTGACAATTATTTCCATTTGGTTATCATAATCGGAATCTGTAAAAACATATTCTGGGTAATAGACCTTACTATAATCGAAAAATTGTAAAACCGCCATAGATTTATTATATTGGAAAACAGTTAAACATGATCCATAGCGGCCACCATTAGAAAAAACTAATATCTCCGGAGTTAAATCACCTGTTAAGTCCAATATACTGAGTGGTTTATCAGGCATGATACTAGAATTAATAGAACTAAAATAGCTATCACTCATTTTATATTCCACAAGTTGATATTTATTAGTATAATATCTATCCATCAGATAAACCCAAATATAATTATTATTCAAATCATCGTCTTGCAGAAAAACTAATTCATTTTCTCCATCTCCATCAAAATCTGCCACTTCCCAAACACTGCTTCTAATAATTTGTATGGTACTAGCTGCTTCAATAAATTGTTTTAGATTCTCTGATTTTTCTACTAACTCATCTGTATATTGATCAAAAACCCATTGAAAATCAACACCATTTTGGGGGATCAAATCAATAATTGGTTTAAATAGTTTTCGATTTTCACTTACTTCGACTGGATATTTTTCTATTGCTTCTTCCATTTTTTGTTCTAATAATCGAATAAGTTCTAACTGTGATCTATCCTCAATTAATTCAGTCTGGATACCTTTTACTTGCCCTTGGCCTTCAATATTTATAGATATCAAATTTGACAAAACAGTGTTTGGCGATCCAAGGTAATTATTTAGCTGTAAAAAAATAAAAGATCCAACTAACATTAGTCCAAATATAGACCATAGTTTTTTACCTGGTCTGTATAAATCATTGCCTTTTTCATACAAATTTAAAATATCATCGAGATATTTTTCTTTGATTTCTTTGTTTGCATTGTAATCTAAGATTGCTTTCTGCCAACTTTTCCATTTTCTAATATATGGTTTTATTAAGCTCCCATCACTATTCTGATCTAAATATTGAGCTTTATGATATAACCATCTTACACCCCAAAAAATACTTTCCTCAGGTTTTGTTACTTTGGGTGGAAGATATTCCTTGGGATAATTATAGCTCATATGGCCGTAATTATTCTCGAAAATAAATTCATTCGCCGGAAATCCTTCCAAACCTTTAATAGTTTGCGGCGTTTTATTTTCTTCATTCCAAACTTGCATGATATCTATATTCGCATTTTTATCATTACCTATTCGACTCTCTTTATAGGCGATGGCTTTGACGAGATTAGGATCGAGTGGCATAGGTGGAGGATATTTTTGTTTGCTGAATTCTTTATTCAATTTGTCTACTACAACCTGTATTTCTTTATCATACCTATTATAATCTTCGCCGTCGATTCGTTTATATTTTTTTATTAGATCTATTGGCTGAGATTCTGGAGTAATAGTGAAATAAACTGTGTCTATTAATGGTGATCTATCGGCAACCAATTCCAAATAATGCCAACCATCTTTAAGATGTTTCCTGATTGAAAAAGTTTTTGTCGCGCCATTTAATAATTTACCGCACCAGTAGGAGTAGCGATGCCAAAAAGAAACATTTTTGTCATCATTTTTTATTTTCTTATTATCAATAACTAACTGCAAATCATCGTCGTCAGAACTTTTATTCTGGCAAGAAGCAATGATATGTAATTCTTCTATATCTTCGCCTTTAAAAATAAAACTGTACCATGGATAATAATTACCATCTTCAGCAAGATTGTTTATTCCTGGTTCATAAACAATCTTATTTGTTACTTCATAGATATTTATTTGTTGCAAATTGGGAGCTAGTGTTGGTATAAAATGAATATAATGTTGACCTTTATTTAAATGGATAAGAAAAACCACGGTTTTTGTTAATCCTTTTAGATTGTTACCATGCCATCGAGAGGTTTTTTCGATAAAAATTTCACTATCAATCTGAACTCTTAGCCCGTCGCATCGAAAATGAATATAAGGAAATATTTGCCACCAACTTTTAGCTCGTGCGGTAACTTCAATTAAATAAATTCCATCTTTGTCAACTTTAAAACTTTCCACCAATGATTGGGATAAATTTGTTTGCTTATTTATTGTAGTAATTAATTTTAAAGACATCTTGTTTAAATGTTATATGTTTTATGTTACATGATCTAAATCTGGGGTTTCCAGTCGGTTAAATTTATGGCTCCGGTTACTGAATATTCTTTACCATACGCTTGCCAAGTAATTTGTGATTGCACATTTATTATTACTGGATTATCAACTGTATTAAAATTTTGTGAATTTGTTAAAACGCCAAATTGATTGTTTAAAGCACTATCAATACTTTTAAAATATATTTTTTGACTGAATAAAGTGCCGTCAAGATTTTTTAGCGCTCCATCTCCTTGACGCAATTCCCAGATATTGTTTGAAAAAGCTAGATTATGGTTAGTCTCGCCATCAAAATTAGCATTTTTAAAAGGTGTAAACCAATCATTAACTGATTTGTCTACCCAAGTACTATCACGCATTTGCCTAATTATCTCTAAATTCTCGCGAACTAAATTGTAAGCTTGCGAACGTTGATTCGCAATAATATTATTACGTAGCGATACCCTACCAGCATAAACTGCCGCACCCATCACCATAGCCAAAATACCTATGGAAATTACCACCTCCAAAAGGCCGAAACCCACATTAACTTTTAACTTACCAGCCTCGCCATTTGCGAGTCTAGGCGGGTAACTATTAACTTTTAACTTCATTTTGTCCTTATTATTAAAAAATCTTAAATCATAAATCTTAAATCATAAATTATCTAATGCTCACCTGTCCGGTAACCAAATTAACACTAATTGTTTGGGATTTACTTAATTTATTATGAGTTAATTTTAACTCAAATGTGCCACTTGTGGGATAGCTGATCCTCCCCTGATCTTGTATTGAATAAATCAACCGATTTGCCGATAAATTAATATTTGAGATTACGACATTTTTTGGTAATGTGTTTGACTTAATCTCTTTAGGTTGACTATTAGTATTATTGGCAAAATCTTCCCCAAATTTTAAACCAGAGTAAATCTTATAGCCATTTTGAGTAAACTCAATCTTATAACTATCGTGAGTAACATCTTTGTCAGTAGGTGACGCCAAGGCCAAAGTTTGTGCCTCAACTATACCACTAGAGATTGTCTCATTGGCGCGATCAAGTTCGTTAGTGTAACTATAAGTTCTAAAAGAAGGTAATGCAACAATAAGCAACATTACCATAATGCTGATTGTTACCATTAATTCGATTAGAGTGAAAGCCCCAAGATAGCTTGTAGCTTGTAGCTTGTAGCTTTTTAGGTTAGAAGCTTGTAAATTCATTAGGAAAATCCATAATTCATAATTCTTAATTCATAATTCAATATTTACCTACCCACTACTCTATAATGATTTTTGTCATTATCAGCACAAACCAATCCTGATTTGTAAAAACTATCATTTATTGGGTCATTCAAAACTATGCTCGAGTCACAAGTCCCCTTACCTTCTAAACGCGCATCAACTACAAACATGCTACCAGTGTCATTTGAAGCATAATAGTAAATATATGCTTTAGGAAAGGTGCCCGTTGCAGTTTTAGGATCTGCTGGCCAACTAGAGATATAAGTAGGATAAAATGTTTTACCGGAAGTGTCAGTCACATCCTTAAGTGCGTTCCATGATTTTGCTATTGGGTACGCTTTATTTTGTGCATAATATATCTCTAAAGCGGCGGCCATTGCCTCCATATCTGATTGGCGTTTAGAATCTCGCCCTTTAACCTTGGCGCTAGATAGATTAACTGTAACGATGCTAGTTAATATGCCGATAATTAATACTACTACCATTATCTCTGTTAGAGAAAAACCTTTGTTTTTCATAAAATTCCTTTATTAAATGTCTAATTTCTAATTGTTCCCTGCCTCGCCGGCAGGCGGGTAATCAACCTAATCAAATCCCAATGATCTAATGCCAAAATTTATTAGAATAATTAGAGTAATTAGTATAATTAGAATAATTTTTTTTGTTATAGCCCAAAATACCACCCCAATATCCTGTCTCCCCAAAACAGAGCAATGTAAAAACCAATAATTAAAAAGGGGCCAAAAGCAATTGGATCCTTCCAACCCTTTTTAGCAAATTTAACCAAACAAATTCCAATTAACGCGCCAACTGTAAAGGCAAAAAATAATGCAACCATAACCTTAGGCCAACCAAGTATTAACCCCAAAGGTGCCATTAGTTTGATATCAGCAAAACCAATGCCCTTACCTTTGGTGATTAAATAAATTAGGGCAATAACTACCATACCAATGCCAGCGCCATAAAGTTTGTTTACAAAATCAACTGATGTAAAAAACAATAAATAAATTATGCAAACTACCAATAATGGAATTAGTATTTCATCCAAGATTAATTGCCAATGCACGTCATAAACAAACAATATTATCAACAATGCGCTTATTATCCATAAAAATATGGTTAAACTAGTCCAACCATATAAATAATAAATTAATATACTTATTAACCCAGTTGATAATTCTACTAATGGATATTGCCACGATATTTGTTTGCCACAATGACGACATTTTTGCTCTAGCGCAACAAATGAAAAAAGTGGTATCATATCGTACCATGATAATTTTGTTTTGCATTTAGCACAATGTGAACGGGTAAAAATTATTGATTTGATATCTGGCAAGCGACAAATTACTACATTTAAAAATGAACCAATAATAAGTCCACCGATTAAAACTATAATATAAATAATTATGTCTGACATAATCTCCTTATATAATAATAGTAATTATTTTTAAATCCCAAATAACAAGCATCAAATAACAAATAATTTTCAAATTTCAATATTCTAAACTCTAATTTTTTTGATTTTTTTTGGATATTAGAATTTATTTGAAATTTGTTATTTGTAATTTGGAATTTAATTATTGTAGTTACCTACCTTAGAAATTAGAGGACAATAGTCTGTCAGACCTGCTGCATAATAACCTTTCTACTGAAACTCCATAATTTGGGTTACAACTTTATATAAATTTTTCAACGTATACTTTGTTACGTTTCAAAATTTTTACTTTGTCTCACCTCAAATTACTGAAATTTCACTAAGAAAATTATTATGCAACAAGTCTGTCCTCTAATTTACTATGATGGACAATTATGGACAAGCTACATAAGATCCGGGTTTGGTTTTATTTGTAGTATAACCTGTTGTTCCATCTTTAGCATAAAAATATTCTTTAGCATTTTCACCACTTCTCATAGCGTTTGACGCTACTAAACAATATCCTGTTTTGTCATCTGATCTAAAATATCCAGCTTCGAATCCCTCTGGAACTTTAGACACATATTTCGCTGTGACTAAATTAGCCAGTTTTTCTGGCGCAAAATCATCATTGCTATCATTCTTTGATAACTCAATAGCGCTCATAAGACTACGAACATTTGATTGATCAGAAGCATCACGAGCTTTTTGACGAGCACTGCCAAGAGAAACTAAAATAATACTAGCTAGTATTCCAATAATTGCAATAACAACTAGCAACTCAATTAATGTAAAACCACTTCGACTTCGCTCAGTGTAAACTTTTTTTATCATTCTAACCTCCCCAGCCCGCCATCGTTACGCTCAGGCGTTACGGGCGTGGCTGAATCTTTTAACCGGCTTAATCGACCAATCCGACATTGGATCAAACCTAGTGTATATTAATTAATCTTAAAATTTAAATCTTAAATCTCAAAGCTAATGTAAATTATAATTTATTCAATAACTTTTAGTTTTTTGTTATTAATTTTTATCCTATTTGAGCAATATTATATATCGGCCCTATTATAGAAATTACCATAAAAGCCACTGCAATACCAATTAATACAATAATCACTGGCTCAAATAAACTTGTCAAGCCTTTAACTTTTGCATCGGATTCTTCCTCGTAATAAATTGCCAAATTTTCCAGCACATGTGACATCTCGCCAGTTTTTTCCCCAACTGCCACCATTTGTGGAATAATTATTGGAAAATCTTTAGATTTCTCTAATTGCACTGACATTGGTACACCACGCTCAACTTGCGCAGAAACTCTTTTTAAAACTCGCTGGTATATGGTGTTATTAATCACCTCACTAGTTATATCAATCGCTTCAATAATCGGGGTACCGGCTTGAATTAACATTGATAGCGTGCGCGAGAATCTAGCCATATATATTTCTACCCCTAATTGTGCAGTGTAATGAATAGCAACATAATCTATAATATATTTCCCTTGTTTTGTCCTAAAAAAGTAAATAGCAAAAACAATAACTGCAATTAACATCACTGATGATAATAACCAATTAACTGCCACAAAATTAGATATATCAATTAAAGTTCTAGTTGTCCATGGTAATTGGCTACCAAATTCATCAAAAACTTCCTTTAATGGAGGAATAACCTTGACCATCATTACTACCGCCATAACACCCATAGTAACAATAATAAAAGCAGGATAATATAATGCTCCTTTAATCTTGCTGATAAATTCATGCTCCTTTTCTAGCTGATCAGCAAGCCGCACTAATACTTCTGCTAGCTTACCTACTGCCTCGCCAGAAATCACAATATTAATAAAAACTTTATCAAATACTCGCGGATATTTTTTTAGTGCTTGAGAAAAATTTACCCCACCCTCTAAATCGAGTAAAACACTTTCGAGCACATCTTTTAGATAAATATTTTTAACTTGGGCTATAATAACTTTTAACGCCTTATCGAGCGTTAAACCACTATTAAGCATTGTCGCCAATTGGCGAGCTAAAAAAGCTTTATCCTTAACTGTTACTCTTTTAAATATGTTTGATAAATCCATAATTATCCAATGTGTTTATCTCCACCAATCTATTTACACGAATTTCACGAATTTTTAGTGATATTAGTGCAATAAAATTAGTGGAGATTAATTCATATTTAGTAAATTTTCATCTTCAACTCTTTAGGGTCAAGTGACCACATTAAGGCATCATCGAGGGTTATTTCACCTTTACTGACTAATTCCGCTAATACTTTATCTAATTCGATCATCCCCTCAGAAGCTGATGTTTGGATAATGCTTGGTATTTGATGAGTTTTACCTTCGCGAATCAAATTTCTTATGGCAGTATTGGCGATCATTATCTCACAAGCAATAACACGACCGCCAGAAGTTTTAGGTATTAATCTTTGCGAAACAACACCCAATAAAACATTAGCAACTTGGGCACGAACTTGTGATTGTTGGTGAGCAGGGAAAACATCAATTATTCTATCTGCAGTCTGAGCTGCCGAATTAGTATGGAGTGTGGTAAAAACAAGATGGCCAGTTTCCGCTAATGTCAAGGCTGCTTCTATAGTTTCTAAATCTCTCATCTCGCCTACTAATAAGATATTTGGATCCTCACGCAGTGCCGATTTAAGTGCTTTGCCAAATGACAAAGTATCGCTACCAACTTCTCGTTGTGAAATAATACTTTTTTTATGCTCAAAAACATATTCTATAGGATCTTCAATAGTAATAATATGCTCACTTCTGTTAGTATTAATTGATTCAATTAGCGCTGCTAATGTTGTAGATTTGCCGTGCCCTGTCGGACCAGAGATAATCACAAATCCTTGAGAAAAATTAGTAAATTTTTCTAATATTGGTGGCAAACCCAATTGTTGAAATGACGGGATCGAGTGTGCAATCAAACGTAATGAGGCCTGCAAGGCACCTTTTTGATAATAAACATTTGTTCTAAATCTAGTATCTTGATAACCAAAAGAAAAATCCAATTCTCTCTGGGTTTCAAGTAATTTTATTTGTTCCTCTGTCATAACACTTAAAACTAGGCTATGAGTTGTCTTCGCATCCAAAATAGGTTGATTTGGGATCGCCATTAGTTTACCATCAATTCTAAGAATTGGGTTAACCCCGACTGCTAAATGCAAATCGCTAGCCTTATACTCAATAGCGGCTGCCAACAATTTTTCTATTTTGCTTGATGTGGATATTGTTTTTTCCATATAAATTAATCTCCTGAAGTAACTCTTAATACCTCATCTAAAGTGGTTAAACCATTAATGGCTTTAATAATTCCATCCTGCTTCATGGTTATCATACCTTCTTCCACAGCTTTTTCGAGTATTTTGCTAGCTGGTTCTTTATGAACAGCTAAATTTTCGATCTCACCACTAACTAATAAAACTTCATATATTCCCATACGTCCCTTGTAACCGTTAGTACATGACTTACAACCTTTGCCTTTATAAAATTTTAGGGGTTCATTAACATGCATTAATACTTCATCATTTTTACTATTTGCCAGTTCATCTTTGATATCTTTAATCACAGGTTCTGGTGGATTATATTCGGCCTTACAATCTGGACAGATTTTTCTTACAAGTCTTTGAGCTATAATACAATTAATTGATGATGTGATTAAAAATGGTTCTACCCCCATATTTACTAATCTTGGAAGGGCTCCAGCTGCATCATTAGTGTGGAGGGAGGTTAAAACCAAATGACCTGTTAACGCCGCGTGCGTACTCATCGAGGCAGTCTCCGTGTCTCTTATCTCGCCAACCATAATTACATCTGGATCTTGTCTTAAAATACTTCTTAAACCTTCTGCAAAACTAAAGCCTATTTTTGGTTTGATCTGGCATTGATTAACTCCGGGGATATCATATTCTACCGGATCTTCTAGGGTAACAATATTTACCTCTGGTCTATTAATTTTGTTTAATATGGCATATAGTGTTGTTGATTTACCGCTACCAGTTGGTCCAGTAGCCATAATAATCCCATGTGGTTTATTAATGTTGCTATTAATCTTCTCTAAATTACTACCTGTAAAACCAAGATCTTCGATCTTTTTAATACCACCACTTTTATCAAGAATTCTCATCACAATCTTTTCACCATGTACTGTAGGGAATGTCGAAACTCTAAGATCAATCTCTTTTTTAATCGCCACTACATCAAATCTACCATCCTGAGGAATACGTTGTTCATCAATTTTTAATTTAGAAATAATTTTAATTCGAGATATTACTGGTGCATGTAATTCTATTGGCATTTTGACAATATTTTTAAGCATACCATCTATTCTAAAGCGAAGGCTAAAATCTGACTCATTTGGCTCAAGGTGGATATCACTTGCCTCAGATTTTACTCCATAATAAATGATTGCCGCAACTATTTTGGGAATAATGCCACTAGTAATAACATTTTCTAATATTTTTTCGTTACTAATACCTGTTGGGAAAAGTAGATCTAGATTATTTTCTTCATCCTCAGAAACACTGTCAAACGCTATCTTTGATTCCACAGTCTCTAGTTGGTCATCCTTAGGCTGGTCTTCTTCACGAATTATGGGTTTATTATCTAATTTTAAAGGTGGTAAATTGGGTTGATTACTAATTTTAGGTAACGGTTTAGCAAGTGGAATTGATGAAATTGGACCAGATGCAATCGGCTTAATATCATTTAATGGTTCTGATTTTGACTCGTATTTTGAATCTGCATAACTTGGTGGATTCTGAATACTAGGTTTTTGTTGATATAATTTTAAAGCATATTCTATACCATCTTTTGATGCTTTATAAAGCTCAATTTCCAAATGGTTTCTACTTTTTATAAAATCCAGTATCTCTTTTGTCGCGTTATTATCAGGGCGAAGAGCTGCAACTTTAATCTTTAATTGATCTATTGGTGCGTCAAATACAATTATCATATATTTTTCGGCAACATCCTGAGGAATTTTTGTTAAAATGTCATAAGGAATTCTTTTGTCAACTAACTCAATATAGCTAAAATCACTGTTTAAGCTAATTGATTGACCTCTATCTTCTAGAGGCTTTGAGACTTCACTTATTTTATCATCGTGTTTCTTATCAACTACATCATTAAATATCTTATCAAAAGCAAATTCAAAATCCGATTTTGTAGTTACGGCTAGAGCAATATTTACCCCCTTTTTCTTTAAATCTACAATAACCTCTGGCGCGCGTTGCTGCAGTTTTCTAGGATCAGCAACAGCAATTTTTATTAGCTCCTTATCACCCAAAATATGCTCGTAAGGAATAATTTTAAAATCCCCTACAATATGTTTGGGAATAATTTTTGCCAAATCCTTAGATAGGGATAGTTTTTTTAGCTCAACAAAAGGCAAACCAAAATGTTGGCTATATTTTTGAGCTATTTGTAGCTCTGTCATATCAGGAGTAATATTTAGATCATTAGTATTTGTCATAATTTCCTTGTGATTAGACTTTTTTCGAAATAACCTTTTCTACTACAATCAGATAATTTTGGCTAAAAAATAATTCACAGCTCGTTAATGTAACTCTGTT
>CAZXAY010000018.1:0-6712 GCA_964638435.1 uncultured Candidatus Saccharibacteria bacterium
GTCATTCCTGCTTGTCCGGAATCAAATATTACTTATCAATGTTTTCTGTCATTCCGGCTTGTCCGGAATCTACCTTATTATTTCCTCATATAAATCAATTAAACTAGGATTTGTCTTAATAACTAGCCCCAACTTTTCTTCTCTATTCATATTTTTAATTTGTTTTTCTCTAATTATCGCTTGTATTGGAGAATCACAAATTTCATAATAAACAAGTTTATGTAAATGATATTTTTTTGTAAAACCTTCAACCAGTTCATTTTTATGCTCAAACACTCTACGAATCAAATTATTAGTCATGCCAGTATAAAGTGTCGGCCTAAAATTTGCCATAATATAAACAAAATACTGTTTTGTAATCATTACGATTCTGGTCTCCTCTCGTCGCCAGAATGACATCCGATATAATCATCCCAGCTTAACATTCCAGCTAACATCTTATGTCATTCCGGCTTGTCCGGAATCTATTAAGTGTTATATGTTATATGATATATGTTACATGTTACATGTTATATGATATATGTTACATGTTATATGATATATGTTACATGTTATATGATATATGATATTCTTATTGTATCAAATATTTTTCCAAAAACAAAAGAGGCCTCGTGGCCTCAAATTTTCTTCCCTCCAATATTGCGCTGATTCATTATCTTGTCGCAAAGTAATACAAACTCAATCCCCATCCCGATCACCCAGTAACTTATGCTAAGTAGCATGTCTACCATCTTGATATTTATCTTTTCGATCCGCTCTTTGACTGCATCCCATACCTCCCGGAAAAAATCCTGAATTTGAGAGAGAAATTCACAGGCATCGATAAAAAAGTCCAACGTCCATAGTTCGCTGTCTAGTATTTCGCTTTCTGCCATAATCATAATTATTCATCTCCTTTGCAGTTATTGTGTAGCAAGTCGCCATTACGGTGCAACCTTTCAGGCTTTTTTACTCAATCTGTCTCCGGCGGGCAAACCATCTTTTTACTTCAGCCAAAATACTGAATGATTATTGTTTCATTACTTTTCAAGGTACTCACACTCCTAAAAATCATATTGGCTGTTATCTCGACGAATTAGTCTGGTCGGGTGATACATCGGGCACAAATCCAACCATAAAAATAGTAAATACGAGAAAAAGCTCGATTATAACTCTAGCAAACTGCATTATTATCACCCTTTCTGTCAAAAATACCTTCAATAACCTCATTGCGAAATCGACGATCAAGCACATAGTGGAAGATGAACACTCCTACCTCATACAAAGTTCTATGATTCACCTTGATCAGAAACAAAACCCCATTAACCCAATTGTAAAGGTCCATCAATTCCTTCCCCCTTTTTATGTTAAACTTCTTTTGAAATTTTGATATCAATAATATTTAGCTGGATCGATTTATTACCATTCCATTCATTTTCCTCGATAGAATATACTATATCACAAACATCACTCTTCTTCAAGTCTTTGATATATTCAGCACAATTAAAAATAATTCCATCAATAATTTTTAGTTTTTCATTTTTAGTTTTTAGTTTGATTTTTAAATGTTTCCCATTTTTTCCCACTAATTGCAAATCGCTAATAGCTAATCGTTTGCTCATAAACACTGGCCTTGGATTACCCATTCCAAATGGTTCAAACTTCTTTATTTGCTCAAGTAACCTCTGATTTACTTGTGGAGGTGCGACCTCCGCATCTATTTTTATTGGTGGTAACAAATCTTCATCAGATATTTCGTCTTGAGCAATTTTATACAATTTTGTTGATAATTTTGTAAAATCTTTCTCTTTAATCGTGAGTCCTGCAGCACCGCTATGCCCACCGTACTTTACCAATAAATCCTTAACCTTGTCTAGTGCTTTTAAAATATGGAAAGATTTTATTGATCTAGCAGAACCTTTAAATTGGGTATCATTTAATCTGGTAAAAACTAGAGTTGGCCTTGATAATTCTTCTGTGATTCTTCCAGCTACAAGACCTAACACTCCATCAGGCCAATTTTCATCAAAAAGTAAAATAATTTTGTTTTTATCTAATTCTTTTACTTTTATGGCTAACTTAGCTTCAGCTAGCACTCTAGCAAGCTCATCTTGTCTTTGAAGATTTACCTCGTTAAGTTTTTTAGCATATTTAGTTGCTTCACCTTGATTACGAGTAGTTAGCAAAAAGTAGGAAATTTGACCATGTTCCAACCTGCCAGGTGCATTAATCCTTGGTCCGATTTGAAAGCCAATTGTATAAGTATTTATTTTTGATGTATCTATCGCCGCTTCTTTAAGAATGGAACTAAGACCTAAGTTTTTTGTTTTAGTAAGTACTTTTAAACCATATTTAGCAATAATCCTGTTTTCACCAACTAGTGGCACCATATCACAAATTGTGCTAATCGCCGCCAGATCTAAAGTCCATTTAGGAAAATTCTGAATTCGTGATAATTCGCCATTATTCGTTTTTATTCGCGTTGCCAGCGCTTGCGCTAATTTCCAAGCCACTCCTCCACCAGCAAGATCCTTATTAGGATATTTGGGCGATAATTTAGGATGAATAATCACATAAGCCTTAGTCGGCACTTTTTCTTCCTGGATTATATGATGGTCAGTAATAATCACATCAATACTCAAAGATTTAGCGAATTCAACCTCCGATTTACCCGTAATCCCCAAATCTACAGAAATAATTAGTTTGCAGCCCTTTTCGTGTAAATCCAATATCCCAGCTTCATTTAAGCCGTAACCCTCATCACGACTAGGAATGTAAACTTCATTTTTTACATTCAAATGATTAAATAGATTTCCAAGTATTGCCCCACCAGCAATCCCATCAGCATCAAAATCACTAAAAATCCCAATAGTTTCATTATTATCAATAGCCTTAAGTATTCTTTCAACAGCCTTATTCATTCCTTTTAGTAAAAACGGATCATACAAATCATTATAATCTGGATTTAAAAAACTATCGCGATCCTTTGCACTAATACCGCGATTTATTAATAATTGTTCAATAATATCATGACTTGTTTTTTCTGCAACTAACCAACGCTTCATATAATCCTACTAAATACGAAATAAACGAAATACTAAAAATTTACTAATAAATCATTAAATATTAACAATTCTTTTAAATATTACTCCATGTTTAGTAAAATTGGCAATAATTCCTAATTTTAAATTTTTTTGCTTTTAAATAACTATATACCTGGGCTATATTATCAGAATAAAACTTTTCTTTAGCCTTAATTTCTAAAACAATCTTATTATCAACTAAAAAATCCAGATAATATCTTCTAATATTTTTATTATTAATAGATAAAAATGCTGGTGCCTGTTCACTGAACAAAAAATTATTTAATTTAAATTCCTCAGAAACCGCTTTTTGGTAATCTAACTCTATCAAACCATAACCAAGTTTTTTATATACACCAAATAATATTCCCATAATTTGATAACATTCCTCAGAATAAATTAGATCTTCCATCACCTGACCTTTCGTATCCTTTTTAGTATTTTGTTAATTTAGTTTTTATTGGGATATTATTTCGTATCCTTTTTAGTATTTCGTTCATTTCGTATTTAGTAGGGCAACGTTTATTTATAATAAACGCGTCCCTCTACTCTCAAATCCACATATTCTTTGATCTGATTTCGATATTGATCAACAATTTTCTTAAGCACTTCTAATTGAGTTACTACATTTCTGGTTGTATCTAATTTAATTTTATAACCTTGATCAGTGTCTGCCTCAAGTTCAAAGGTAGTCTCAAAAATTCTCATTTCACCAATGTTCACTCCCGACTTTTCGGGCGCATATTTAATCAAATCATTTATAAAACTCACAAATTCTTTAGTAACAATTTGCTTACTAGGTTCAACTGGCATATTATTAGTATCAGCAAGTAAAGATAATTTTGTGCCTTCCTCATTTACAACAACACCATCGCCCTCTAAAAATGCAATGCCTCCATCATCAACCAAATATGTTTTATCCTGTGACTTCCAAGAAAAAATTGGCTTGCGGACTGTCACATCAATTTTAAGAGTATTAGGAATACCTCTCAGAATATTGATTTCCTTAATACTAGATTGTTTCTGGGCTAATTTTTCTTCAGTATTGCCAAGTACAAAAGTTAAAATATTTTTTCCTTTAAATGATTCTATCTCAGATTGCACCTCAGCATTTAATGACCCTTTGATAATAATCTCTTTAACTTTAAAAAAGCCTGATCCAAAAACCCACCATAAAAAAATTGCAGTAATTATCACAATACCAATTAATCCAACTGATTTTTTAGATAAATAAACCCCTTCACCATTACTAGAAGTCGTAGTATAAATTTTAGGATTACGATAATAATTGTTTCTTTTATTCTTTATCCAGTTCATAAGCTCCTCTAAAAAATCAAAACTCAAATTTTTAATTTTAGTCAAACTCAAATGACTTAATTTTAAAACATTCGAATTTTAAATCTATTTATTTCCACTCTCCCACATATTCAATCTCTTCCTCTAGCACAACTCCATCTTTCTCGGCCACTTTTTGGCGCATTTTTTCGATTAGATTCCGAACCTCAATTGCCTTGCCTTTACCATTATTTACTATAAAATTGGCGTGTTTATGAGATACTTTCATTCCACCTTCACATAATTTCTTTGCACCTGCCTGGTCCAGTAAATATCCCGCCGTTAGTTCTTTACCAAATATTAATTCGTGTGAATTAGTGTTTGTATTCGTGTTAATTAGTGTTGTGTTCCTGAACACACTCCCACAGCTAAGTTCGTTATAAGGTTGCTTCTCCATACGTATATTTTGATAATATGATAGTTTTTTTACCACCTCCTCTTTTTTATTAGGTGAAAACTGAAATTTTACCGATAAAACAATAGGGGAGTCATTATTTTTTTTCTTCTGATCCTTGAGATAGCTTGATCGATATTTTGGTTTTAGACTATCTATCTTACATCTAATAATTTTTCCTTGAACTGATAGGAGGGTCACACTTTTTATAAATTGGCTCACCTCTACCCCATGAGCTCCTACATTACCATACACTGCCCCACCAATTGTGCCAGGAATCCCAAAAAGTCCTTCCATACCACCCATATCGTGATCTGCTGCTTCCATAATTAATCGTGATAAAGCCACTCCCGAATCAGCTATTACTTGGCTTTTATCGGCTAAAAATGCTAAATTTTTTGCCCTATTTAAAATTATTAAACCTCTATACCCATTATCAGACACAAGTATATTGCTTCCCCCACCAATAATAAAATATTTTATACCTAATTCCTTGGCAATTAATATTGCTTTAACCAATTCATCAATATTTTGTGCAACATAAAAATAATCAGCCACTCCCCCAACCTTCATGGTGGTATAATCACCTAAAGATGTATCTTCCCGCAAATCTTTTCCTAAAATTGTTCTAAGCTCTTTGATTTTATTCATAAAATTTAGTATAATTTACTTAGATTATATCATATCAAATAATTATTATCTATCAAAAGGAGTAATATGGAAAAATCGCGGGGGGGGAATTCATTTTATTATAACAGGTGGGACTATTGATTCATATTATGATGGAACTAAAGACACTGCAGTTCCAAATAAAGAATCTATTATCCCAAGTTTTATAAATAGTCTAAAATTGTATGAAAATACTAATTTTACACAAATATGTATGAAAGATAGTAGAGATATAACACAAGCCGATCTGAAAAATATTAAAAAATCTATTGAAGAAAGCGAATCCAAAAGAATTATTATCACAATCGGAACCTATACAATGCCAGATGCTGCTAGATATTTAAAACAAAATTTACAAAGACATGATCAAACAATTATTTTTACAGCTTCGATGATTCCAATTGTCGGTTTTTCCCCATCAGACGGACCATTTAGTATCGGTTATTCTATTGCAAAGTCACAGGATCTAGAACCTGGAATTTATGTATGCATAAATGGTAGAGTTTTTCAGCCTGAAAAAGTTGTAAAAATAATTTCCGAAAGTCGCTTTGCATCAATTATTGGAGAAAAGAAATAAAAGTTACGTCAACTATAACCTGTTTCGACTTCCGAAGTCGCTACAGGTTCAACAATACGTAACTTTAAGAAAATAAATAATTAAAATACATAGGATTATTATGAAAATTAGAATTTTTATTACAGGTGGAACGTTTGATAAAGAATATGATCAGATTCAAGAAAAATTAGTATTTCGAGATAGTCATGTTCAACAAATGTTAGAACTAGGTAAATGCAAAGTTGATGTTAGTCTTAGGACTCTAATGATGATTGACAGCTTATATATGACAGATGCCGATCGCGAATTAATCGCAAAAAATTGTGCAAATTGCGAAGAAGATAAAATTGTTATTACTCACGGAACAAGCACTGCCGAAAAAACTGCTGAACTTTTTGTTAAATACCCAGAACTTAAGAAAAAAACTATTGTTTTCACCGGCGCCATGAGTCCATACGCTTTTGGAAGTTCTGATGGAATGTTTAATTTGGGTTGTGCTATTGCCTTTGCTCAATCACTCCCTAATGGTGTATACGTTGCCATGAATGGCCACTACTTACCAGCCGGAAAAGTTACAAAAAATACTAAAACAGGAATTTTTGAGGAAAAATAATAAAAATGAAAACATATTGAACCTGTTACCACCTCCGCCCATTCGACAAGCTCTCGTTCGAGTCTGAGCCTGAGGGCTCATCC
>CAZXAY010000018.1:6722-23615 GCA_964638435.1 uncultured Candidatus Saccharibacteria bacterium
AGAGTCGAAGACAGGGCGTCCCGAACGAGTTGAAGGACGCGGTGGAATAAGGTTAGAGTTTCCGCCGGGATAAAAATATGACAAAAATACAACAAATCAAACAATTTGCTAAAGATCATCTCGATGATGTTAGGTGGGTTCATACCCAGCAAGTGGTCAAAATGGCCTTGGAGATCGCCCGCAAAGAAGGAGCGAATTTAGAAGTGGTAGAAATTTCTGCCTGGATGCATGATACTGGAACTTGGCAAAGAAAAAATGTTACAATGACTCATCAGATTTATTCTGCTAAATATGCCCGAGAAATTATGGAAAAAATTGACTATTCTCAAAAAACTATCGATAGAGTTTTTAAGTGCATTATAGAACATTCTGGACCAATAACCGACAGAACTCCTGGATTATTAAAAAAAGAAAATGCCACTTGGGATGACATCCCTCGACCATCTTCAATTGAATCAAAATGTCTTTACGACGCTGATATGACTAATCTCTGTGGACCATTTGGATTGGCTAAAATGTTGTATTTTCAAGCTTCCAAGAAAAAATTTAGCGAGATTATTCAATGGCAAAAAATACTATCAGCTTCTGCTTATCATGATCTCAAAACCAAAACCGGTAAACAAATCGGTAAAAAATATCACCAAACCAGCACTGAAATGTTTAAATTATTTAATTTATGAAATCACTAAACCACCTATTTGACCACACCAAAATGTATGGTATGAAGCATAAACCACTTTATGTGCTTAGCATTATGACCATGTTTTGGGCAATTTTTGAGGGAATAATATCTTACATTATTCCACTTGTCATTATTGAAAATGGGTATTCGATGACTTTAATGGGTTTGATAATTGGTAGTTCTTCTGTGGCAGGTGCAATATTTGATTTTTTAATCTGTAAATTTTTTAATAATACCAATTTTCGACGAATATTTCTTGTAATGTTTATAGTGTGCTTTTTGCTACTACTACTTACTTTAGGAGCCAAAACTATCTCCGCATTTTTGCTTTTAACTGCGGTTTGGGGTCTTGCCTTTGATCTAAATAATTTTGGTAATTTTGATTTTGTTGGCCGATTTACCAATAAAAGTGAGCATTCATCAAGTTTTGGGGTAATTCGAGTTTTTCAATCGCTAGGATACGCTTTTGCCCCACTTTTTGCAGGATTAGTCATCGGAGAAATTGTTGGTTTTAAGCCCATATTACTTGCCGGAATATTTCTTGCGATGGCCTTTGTATTTTATATTGTATTGATTAAAGTTAGTAAAACATCATTAGCTAATCAAGTTATTGATGAAATAGAAGATACAAAACCTAGAAATACTTTTTTTGAAATAAAGCTTTGGATAAAAATTGGTAAAAAAATGATGCCTGTTCTGGTTTTAACAACCTTTTTATTTATTATTGATGCACTTTATTGGGAAATTGGTCCATTACTTGGCAAAAACTTCCCTAGCTTTGGCCAATTTGAAGGGATTTTTGTTACAGCATACAGTTTGCCTCCATTAATTGTTGGTTGGTTTGTGGGAGAAATTACCAAAAAATATGGCAAAAAAAATACTGCATATTATTCTCTTTTACTAGGTAGTTTAATCTTATTGTTCTTATCATTTACTCAAAACCCATATTTAGTAATATTTATTATTTTTGCATCATCATTCTTTATTGATATCTCTATGCCATCAGTCAATGGCTGTTACGCCGATTATATAAGCGAAGATTCTGATGTTGAAAAAGAAATTGAAGGCGTAGAAGATTTATTTACCAATTTAGGCTATATAATTGGTCCTGTACTAGCAGGAATTTGTGCAGATTTATTTGGCACTGCCCAAACCTTTACAATCTTTGGTTTCTTTGGGGTTATAATCGCCATCATTCTCATCATCTCAACCCCAAAGCATATTAATATAAATTCGGAAAAAATACTTGAGGTAAACAATTAAGGATAAACCATGAACAAAGAATTGTTGGAAATTTATGATTTAAATGACAAGTTAATCGGCACACAAAAGCGTGATGAATTTTATAAAGAGATTAAAGAAGAATTTGCTAAAACTGGCAAAATTTCACGGAAAGTCAAATCGATTAGATTGTTTTTGCTGAATTCACAAGGCAGGATATATCTACAAAAACGTTCCCGCTTGAAACCAGAAAACCCTGGGCTATATGACAAAACAGTAGGCGGTCACGTTAGTGCAGATGACAGTTTTGATATGACTGTTATACGCGAATGTGCTGAAGAACTTGGAATTCCAGCCGCTATAGTGCCTTACGAAGATTTTGACAAAGCAATTAAATCAACTGATTTAAGTATTATAGGAATATTCCGAAAAATTGACCTCAATCAAAACTTTATGTCTACTAGAATTTCGATAAATCAAATAAAGTTCTTTAAACCATATATTAGCTCAATATACCTTGGCTACTACGATGGTTCTATTAAATTTAAAGATGGCGAGTCAACCGGAATAGAGGTTTTTTCTTTAGACGAGCTAAAAGATGAGCTTAAAACTAATCCACAAAAATTCACCGAAGATGTTAAGTTTTTACTAAACAAATATGAGAATTTACTAAAACCTATTAAATAATAACAACAATACTAAATTTATTAAAAAAATGATAACTTGAACCTGATCCAACTTCGGAAGTTGGATCAGGTTCAGTATTACATAACTTTTTATGAAACAGGTTGAAGTTGATAAAATTCAATGTAAAAATATTGGCGAAATAGTGAGAACCTTAAAATTTCGACCAGAGTTTTATGATAGAAAATTTTTGAAGTTAAATGCAAATAAAGAAAAAACTATGCTTGCTTATTTGTTTGCCAGTGCCATTTGTCATCAGACTCACAGTTTGTGGAATGCCAAATTAAATTTAAAAGGGTGGGATTATTTAGAGTACGTTTTTGGTAGCTTAGCCAAAAAAAACTCAAAACTCTTAAACATTGATTATCTGAATTCCATTACTAGGATAGAATTGTCTGAAAAGTTAAAACCTCTTTTTTCTGAAGATAGTGACCCCAATGATTGCACATTAGACAAATTGATTGAGAGATCAGATTTTATTTTAGATATTACTAAAGTCTTATATAAAAAATATAATAGTAAATTATCAAATCTTATAAACATATCTGGAGGTTATCTTAAACACAAAATTAGCAAATCAGATAATCAAATTGGACTATATAATCTACTCCGAGATTTTAAAGCTTTCCAAGATCCAACATGTAAAAAATCTACAGTTTTTATTAAGTTATTAGTTAACTCTGGTTTAATCCAGATAAAAGACCCTAAAAACTTTGTACCGGATATGGATTACCATATTCAAAGAGTAATGTTGCGTATGGGTTGCATTGAAATTTTGAATGAAGAATTAAAGCAAAAACTTGTTAATAAACAAAAAATTGAATCTGATACAGAGATTAGAAATGCCTGCATCGATGCTGTAAAAATTATTGCCGATGATTCTGGTTATCCTAGTTACAAAATGAACAACTTTTTCTGGCCACTTGGTAGAAGCTGCTGCAAGGAATTATTACTTTGCCAAGACCATAAATGTAATAAGAACCCATGTACTTTTGAATTAGCAATCAGTCTAAAATCACACAAAAATTGTATCTTTGTTGACGTATGTAAAGCCAGTTCTGACCCACTCTATCAAAAACTCTGGCAACCTCAAGTTGAAACAAATTATTATTGAATATTGCAATTATTGAAAATATTTATTACAATAATATTAGAACAAAATATATTTAATTAACCTAAAAGGAGTTATTATGAATGGTCATGAAACAAGTCCCGAAATGATGGAAGCTGCTAAAGCAGAATTAAAAGCGTTTAAAGAAAAATTTGACCAAATGTATGGTGTAGGAACCTTTGAACAATTATCAAAGCCAGAAAATGATCCAAATGATAGTAAAGAAAAAGAAATGATATTTGATGTAAAAGGTTCGCTAAGTTCTTCTGAAATGGGCTTATCTGTTAGCTTAAGTGCAAAAGTCGATAGCGAAGGTAATGTAATAAAGGTTAATGATGATATCAAAAATGTCCTTACAGGAGCTGATGAAAATATAGTTAAAAAAGCGTTTAAGAAATTCACTGATGCAGGAGTAAACTATACTTATGATTTTAACGAAGAAGAATATGGGGGAGAATTTTATATATCAATGGAAGATCTGAATAAAGCTATTAAAAATAAATCAATCATAATAAAACGTGATAACGAAGGTGATTTTAGTATTGAATAAATACAGGTCTGTTTAAAATTCATTTAAGAAATTCTTCTCCCACTTTATAAATATCGGTAGCGCCAAGAGTCATGACTAAGTCACCTTTTTGGGCGGTTTTTTTGAGTTCAGACAATATATCTTTATATCTTGAAATATATTTAATATCACATTTGTCGCACTGAGATTCTTCACTTAGCAATGGGTTTTTTGATTCTGAAACAAGTTCAGAATGACATACAGAAGATTTAGAATTACAATGTTTTTTAATAGCCTCAACTAAGTCTCTTGAGTAATCTGCTCGAGCCTCCGCTGGCTCACGACCTGCAATCAAATATATATCAGAAATTATCACTTTATCGGCTCCATCGAATGATTTTACAAAATCCTTAAAAAGTAATTTGGTACGCGTATATTGATGAGGTTGAAAAACAACAACTAATTTATGATTTAAGATTTTAGATTTTAGATTTATTTTTGGATTTGGAATTTTGGATTTGGAATTTATTTGCCCCACAGGGGTCTCGAGCTTGTCGAGAGAGAATTTGGTATTTGAGATTTGGAATTTTTTTAGCTGCTCCCTAGCAGCAAGTATCGTCGCTTGTATCTCAGTTGGATGATGTCCATAGTCATCAACTACTGTAACACCATCTTTCATACCTTTTACCTCAAACCTACGCTTAGTACCTATAAAACTATTTAAAGCATCTTTAATAGTCTTAGAATCAATACCAATTTCATGTGCAACGCGAGCTGCTAATGTTGCATCAAGCAAGATATGTTTACCCGGCATTTGCAGTTTTAACCCTGGCCACGGCTTTTTTATTGTAACTCTTTTTACTTTGCATTTAGCTACCTTCATCAAACTCATACAATTTTTATCATCTTGATTCAACACTAATAACCCATCTTTAGGTAATAATTTAATAAATTTTTTGAAGGTTTGCTTAATGTCTTTAATTCCACCGGTGTAAGTATCTAGATGCTCTTCTTCTATATTAGTAATCACGGCAATTTTTGGACGAAAGTCTAGAAATTGCCTTTCGTACTCGCAAGCCTCAGCTACTAAATATTTACCTTTGCCTAACTTTTCACTAGCACCAATATTACGCACCTCACCACCAACAAGAATTGTTGGATCATATTTAGCGTAAGTTAATATATGAGCGATCATGCTTGACGTGGTGGTTTTACCATGCATGCCAGCTACCGCGATACCCATCTGATTAATTTTAGAAATCTGATTATTAGGCGACATTAATAAGCCAATCAATTGTGATCGCTTAATAATCTTAACCCCCATTTTTTTAGCTTGCTCAATCTCCTCTTTAGCAGGAGAACTTGGATGCAACGCCGCACAAGTTACCACCACTCCATCCAAGTCTTTAGTAATATGACTAATGTTATGACCAACAATAATTTTAAGTTTTTCGTTTTCAGTTTTTAGTTTATTTATGTCGCACCCTGAAACCTCATGACCAAGCTCAGCTATAAGATTCGCAAGCCCACTCATACTCACCCCATTAATTCCAATAAAATGATATTTCATAATTCTATCTATTCAGTTAAACCCATCTTTTTAGCTTCAACCTTTAAAATTGATACAATATCTTTCTCTTTTACACCCATATTACCCTTACGAATTGCTTCTAGTACATTACCATATATAATTTGAAGATTATATAACTTTTTACCTCTTTCATCATCAGGAAAAAATTTCCTATCTGTTACTTCATTATTCCCATATCCAGATGGAGAGACTAAACCAATATTTCCAACCCCTGCTTTTACTAGAACACTTAACATTTTAACTCTACTTTTCTCTACTTCATCTAAACTGCTTATTGGTTCATTACTTAAGCTATTATTTAAAGTAGCTTTATCATTTTGTATCCTATATGGTAATAACAATTTACCACCACAAAAATTTGGTTCAAGCCCCCACCTCTTATAGTTTTCAACACTTTGTTTAAATAAACCAACCCCATCACCATTAAATGTCTCATTATTTAATTTTTCCCTAATTCTAGCTAAATTATCCTGTTCAGCCAATGCTCTTTCTCTTCCACTTGATAGTTTTGCAGAAATTTCTTGATAATCAGGTATTTTTTCTTCTTCAACGCTTTTTACAAATTCTTTTGGCGGCTCAGGACCAGTTTTTATCGCCTGCCACTCTGCCGCTCCTTCTGGTGTTTTACCTTCACTACCTTCTTGATTTATTCCACTCATAATTTACCTCCATAAATTTATTATCTATTTTAGACATACTACTTATATTATTAAATACAATATATATTAACCATTTTTTGGTGGTTCTACATTATTCTCTCCTAAATTCTCACCACCTTCGTTTGTGACTGCTCTTTTTATTGCATCTCCCTCTTGAATTATCTTTAAAGGGCTAGCTATGGATGGATCTACTAGATTACTGCTATTAGTAACATTTTCAACTGGCATAGAATTAACAGATCCAGCTTGTTCAGATGTTATTCTACCTACCCTTTTTGCAACCATCTCATCTATCCCTTCAGGTTTTTTACTACTGGGTTTTCTTTGATCAATGCTTTTGGCAGTATTTATGCCATCAGCAATCACTGGTTCAAACTCTCCAAATGGAATTTCCATTACCCCTCCATTTTATTTAACATATATATTATTATCTTATCATAATTGATCAAAATTATGCAACATTAAAAGGCCGCTAGGCGGCCTCTGGGTTTTCGATCCTGGTCAAGTCATGTTCTTTAGTCTATATTGGTTGAACTACTCGTTGTTTCATTCGAGACAATGATCTTAATGAACTGATGCGCCTTCTCCATTTGATAAAAGCTTTAACTATTGGTTTTGGCATAAATGACAATATAATCGTTAAAATCAACAATATTAATCCAAAAAGACCTATTCCTGAATTATCGTCAGAATCCTGACAAACAAAATGAAACATTTTGCACCTCACAAAATTATTCAGTTCTTAAGATACATTCTATTGGAACCGTAATAATAATTATATCTAATAGTACTTATTTGGTCAAGTTTAAAATCTCAACTTTAATTGCCTTTGTGGCTTCATAATTAGCAAATTCCTCGATATGCTGCGACATAGAATTAATTAATTCCTTGTTTGCCATTAGAGTATTTATTATACCCAATAATGTATCAGGGTTTAGTTGATCTTCGCTAAAAACTAATGCGGCATTATTTTTTTCAAACACTCTCGCATTAGCTGTTTGGTGATCATTAGCTGACTCTTTGATGGGAATTAAAATTGTAGGTTTACGTAGTGTTGCGATCTCAGCCATACTATTAGCTCCTGCGCGTGAGATTACTAGATCTGATTTTGCCATTAGTTCTGAGATTTTATCTGTAAAATCAAATAATTCATAATTAGACCAATTGTTTTTACTTAGCCACTCAAAGTCATTTTTACCTGCAATATGGAACACATGATATTTTTTTGTTAATTCTTCCATTATCGCTGCTACTGTGTTATTAATAAATCTAGCTCCTTGACTACCGCCAATGATGAGAATTGTAGATTTATGCCCGCCTTGCCTCGTTATAGGCGAGACAGGATTTATGATTTGCTTGTCTCGAGTATGATCGAGAGGTGATTTTGAATTTGTTTCGGATTTTTTATCCCGAGAATTTTCGAGGGACGAATTTAGCGCTTCGGATTTTATCAAAAACTCGTGCCTTACTGGATTACCTGTGTAAACTAATTTGCTAAGGGGTAAATTAGGATAATTATCAAGTGGGAATCCCACACAAATTTTATTAGCCAAACTAGCTTCAAACTTATTAGCTAAACCCATTATTACATCAGATTCATGTATTACAATTTTTACTCTCAACAACCAGCTAGCTAATACCACAGGAAACGTAACATAGCCACCTTTAGCAAAAATTACTTTTGGTCTAAATGATATAATAATAAATATTGATTGAAAAAAACCAACTAATATCTTAAAAGGATCAACTAAATTTTGCCAGCTCCAATAACGTCTTAGCTTGCCAGTTAAAACTGATTTATACATAATTTGCTGACTATCAGCCATTTGTTTTTCTATATCATTACCCGAACCAACATATAAAATATCTGTTTGGTCAGATTTTAGTTCTTGTACCACAGCTTCCAGCGGCATTATATGCCCACCGCTACCACCACCGGTAATTAGAATCTTGTATCTTGTATCTTGTATCATGTATTTGTTATTCATACTAACTTCTAGCTCCTAAATACTAGCTTCTATCTGCTTGTTTTGAAATATTAGTTAATATCCCTATTGCTCCAAGCAATATTACCAAAGATGATCCTCCATAGCTTACAAAAGGTAATGGAATACCAGTTAGAGGCATAACTCCTAACATTGCTGAGATATTAATAAATGCTTGAATCATAATCCAACTAACAATGCCCACTACTAGTAATCGGGCAAATTCATCAGGCGCGTTTTTGGCAATTCTAAGCCCTCGCCAGGAAATTAAGATGAATGCAATCACTACAATCAATGCTCTAATAAATCCAAGTTCTTCAACAATTATTGCAAAAATCGAGTCGGTTTGTGCTTGAGGCAAATAATATAGTTTTTGAAAAGATTTACCAAACCCTACTCCAAGCAAACCACCTGAACCAATACCCATTAATGACTGATTAATATGATACGATGCACCTAGTTCTTGGCCAGACGGATTTAAAAAGGTTAACAATCTTTGAAATCTGTATGGAGCACTTTTAATTAAAAATAGAAAAAAAGCAAAGCATGATACTATCCCAAAACTAATATGTTGCCATGTGGCCCCTGCCACAATAAATAAAATTGCCGATATAAAAGCAATAACCGACATACTTCCCATATCGGGTTGTTTGATAATTAGGAATGCAACCAAACCAACAATTACTGCAAAGGGGAAAACCCCACTTTGAAAATCTCTGATACCTTCACCTTTTTTTGCAAGCCAGGCCGCTAAGTAAATAGTAAAAAATAACTTTGCAAGTTCTGCCGGTTGAAAAAATATTGGTCCAACCGAAATCCAACGACTAGCACCCTCTAATTTTAGTCCTAATCTAGGAATAAATACTGCGATTAATGTAACAAGTGTAATAAGAAGCATGATGTGCGCATTTTTTCTCCAAAATCGATAATCAATTTTAGAAAAGATAAACCAAACTATTATACCAATTCCAAATGATTTAAATTGTTTATGAAAATAATAAGCGCTATCACCAAAAGATTTTTCCGCTGTATAAGCGCTAGCTGCATAAATCATAATTAATCCAAAAATTGCTAGAATAAACACAATAAAAACTAGCAAATAATCAGGTTTAACCACATTTTGTCGAAAACGATCTAGAGACATAAAATCCTTAAATAAAAAATAAATTGTGGCTTATGGTGACTCATAGTTATTTGCTTCGCGTGATCTATTGTTTGATCTGCACTACAGATCACATGTAATCATAAATCACGTGTAATCGCTAATCACAATGTACCCATTAGTCACAAATCTGCTACTGCTGATTTAAACTGCTCTCCTCTATCTTTATAATTAGCAAACATATCAAAACTAGCAGAAGCTGGGGATAAAAGTATTACATCGCCGGGTTTTGCCTCTTTGCTTGCACATCCAACTATTTCTTTCATATTTTTACAGTCATCAATAATTTGTAGTTTTTGGTTTTTGGTTTTTAATTTTTTAACAATTATTGATCCTGTGACACCGATTGCAATCAAAGTTTTCACTGTACTTCTAGTAATTTCATTTATAAGTTGAGTATAGTTAGCACCTTTATCTGATCCACCAACAATTAAAATAATCAGCTCGCTAAAAGATTTAATTGCAGCTATAGCAGTTTCGGGTGTAGTAGAAAATGAATCATTGTAATACTTGGCTCCCCCAATCTCTTTAACAAATTCTAAGCGATGTTCTAAACCTTTAAATTTGATAACCTCATCTTTGATTGATTTAATGCTGGCTCCAGCCAAATGACTTGCCGTAATTGCCGCACAAATATTCTCTAAATTATGCTCACCTCTTAATGTCACTTCATTTGTTTTACAAATTGGTTGATCCCTTTTTTCTGTTCTTAAAATTATTTCGCCTAGTTTATTTTTACCTTTTTTATTATTCCATCTTACAAATGTCCCTAGATCAACTAATTTTGTGCGCGAAAAATAGTAATCATTAACAGTTGGCGACATTAAAGCAAACTTATATGCTGTCAAATAATCTAAGTTAACAACTGTAAAATCATCTTTACTTTGATACCTCACTATACTGGTTTTAGCATCAATATATTCATCACGATCTTGATGATGATCAAGATGGTCATCCTTAATATCTAGTACAACAGCAATGTGGGGTGATTTATCCAAATCCTGTAGTTGGAATGATGAAAGTTCTAGCACTACCCAATCATCTTTTTTAATTTTATCTACAAATTCAATTGGCGCATTCCCAATGTTCCCACCACAATAAATTTTAGATTTATGATTTAAGATTTTAGATTTATTTTGAAAATTGGAAATTCTAGATTTAGAATTTATTTGCCCCACAGGTGTCTCGAGCTTGTCGAGAGAGAATTTGTAATTTGTAATTTGTAATTTCAGTATCTCTGTAATCAGCGATACTGTTGTTCCTTTACCTTTAGTCCCTGTAACCCCAATAATTTTTGCTGAACAGAGGTCAAAAAATAATTTGATCTGCGATGTAACTAGTGTGCCAGTTTTTTTTGCACCTTGAATTTCTGGAGTTAAATAAGGAATTCCCGGAGTTCTAAAAACTATATCGAATTGCTCAAGATTATCTAAATAATTCTTCCCAAGTTGGTATTTAATATCATAATTTTGAGTTTTTAATTGTGGTTTTTCGTTTTTAGTTTTAAGTTTTAAGTTTTGATCTTTATCACAAATTGTAATATCGTTTGCCCCCTGTTTTATTAAGTATTCTAAAACCGCTTGGTTTTCAATACCAAACCCTAATAAGGCAATCCTTTTATTCTGCCAATTTAACTTATTCATATAATGTTATTATAACAAAAAAACTCCCATCGTAGAAGTTTTTTATAAAAATGATAATTAGAAATTGTAAATTAAAAATTAAAAATTCCGTGTAATCACGATTGGATTATCCTCTCCCCACAAGCGCAATTACCAGTCCAATCATAGCAAAAACCGCAGTCATAACCCAAAAGCGCATAGTTACCTTTGTCTCGGGCCAACCAAGTGCCTCAAAATGATGATGGATTGGGGTAGATAAAAAAACCTTTTTACCATGTCGTAGTTTTTTTGATGTAATCTGAATAATTACCGACAACGCTTCAATCACCAAAACTATAGCGATAATTGGTAATACCACTACGGAATTTGTTAAAAATGCTATCACTGCTAATGTTGTACCCAGTGCAAAAGCACCCGTGTCTCCCATAAAAAATCTCGCTGGATAAATATTAAACCATAAAAATGCAAGCAATGCCCCCATTATTGTTCCACAAAATACTGCTAATTCTACCTTACCTTGTGATAAAGCAATTATTGTATAAGCCCCATAACAAATCATCATCACACCGCCCAAGAGCCCATCTAAGCCATCTGTCTCATTAGCTGCAAATGAAGTCCCAATAAATACTGCAATAAATAACGGGATATACCACCAACCAAGTTCAATATTAAATGGTAGACCAAATAAATTACCACCAGGTATATGAATTGCCGACCACCCGAGCTTATTATAAAACCACCAAACTCCAACAACAGCAACAAATATATATAATAATAACTTCCATCTAAATCTTAAACCTCCTTTATTGGGCCCGATACCACGAATATTTAATATATCATCAAATGCTCCAATTATCCCGGCTGCAACTAATGTAAAAAGTGGCAACCATGTCCCTGCTCTATCAAGGTTTAATAATAATGTAACTATTGCAACCGTAACCCAAATTAACACTCCCCCCATTGTTGGGACATTTTCTTTGTTTTTATGTAAACTATAAAAAATTGGGGCTTTTTTCTCGTCATACCCAGTTTGTCTAATTCTCTTACCCATCTTATTTTTATATAAAAAATCGGTCCAAAAAGGAGTTAGAAGAATTGCAACTATAAAACTTAGAGCTGCGAGCCAAAAAACTTTTCCCAATGACGTAAAATCAATTAATATTTGTTCCATAAATATCCAATGTATTAATCCCCACCAATCTTACCTCACTAATATCACTAATCAATTGGTAAAATTAGTGTAAAGTGATTAGTGGAATTTAATACTCATTAATCTATCTACCAACTTTTCTAATCCAATTTTTCTTGAGGCCTTAACCAGTATTATATCACCTTTAGTAATCATGTTCAATAAAAATGGCCCTGCCGCATACTGATCTTTAAACCAGTGGGAATTATCTATTTGCTTACTTTCTTCTCCAATTGTAATTATTATATCAGCTGTTTTTTTTGCTAATTCACCAATCTCATGATGATATTTTGCCGAATCTTGGCCTAGTTCGAGCATATCTCCTAAAATCGCAATTTTTCTAGTGGCACCAACTTCTTTAGCCTTAACTGATAATTCTTCTAATGCCATTTTTGTTGATAATGGGTTGGCATTATAACAATCATCTAAAATATAAAAACTATCAATTTTAATTAAATTTAGTCTATGATCCATTGGTTTTATGTTTTTTAAAACTTTTTCTACTATTTTTAAATTAATTTCAAAAATCTCACCAATTTTTTTGGCAATCATCATAGTAGTTTGATGGGGACTTGCATCAAAATATTTGATTTCACACTTAATTTTTTCAACATATTGCTTTAAATGTGGGTCCTGCTTATTTAACAAAGCTATCCCTGATTTATCTAAGGATAAAGCTAATTGCATTTTTTCTTCAGCAATCTGATTTATTGATTGATAGTTTACTAAATGTGCTGGTCCAATAACTGTGATAATTGCAATATCTGGTTTTATAATCTCTGTTAGGTATTTGATATCTCCTGGTTTATCTGCTGCGTATTCCAATACAAGAATTGAGATTCGTGATAAAGGGTTAAGTTGGGGGATTAACACTCTAAACAAAGACAATAACATAACAAAGGGCCATTCGTAAAATCGTGGGGAAGAATTAAATCCTAATACAGCAAGAGGTAAACCAATATCTGTATTTAAATTACCTACACTTTTTTTAACTTTCCCTTTATACTGCAAACTTGTATTCAAAACCTCATAAACAGCCTCTTTTGTAGTGCTTTTGCCAGCCGATCCAGTAATTCCTATAACTAAAGGGTGGCTACTAATAAGCAACCATTTAACTAATTTTTTGAGTTTCCATGCAATCAAATTATGTATATATTTTTTCATAATAACATTCGACCACGAATATATGAATTTTACAAATATCACTAATGATTTGTCTTATGTTCTTTTGTTTATATGTTTTTCAGTTTCTCAGTTCTTATGATCCATGATACGTGATACGTGATACATGATACATGATACGTGATACGTGATACATGATACATGATACATGATACATGATACATGATACATGATACATGATACATGATCCATGATCCTACTGCGTTTTAGTAGGCGGTATCTCATAATAATTTAATAAATACTTTGCCATCTCACCAAAAGTTGGTGCAGCGCTTGATTCAGCCCATTCAACATTTTTTGGATTATCTAATTTAACGAGCATAGCAAATTGTGGATTATCTGCGGGGAAAAAACCCACAAATGAACCAACGTGTTGATCTTCATAATATCCACCTTCTGGTTTGGGCACCTGGGCTGTCCCTGTTTTACCTGCCACGCTATAACCTGTTACTCCGGCTTTTTTACCATGGCCTCGTTCAACCACCGACACCATCATAGCTTTTAGTTTGGCTGATGTTTCTATTGATAATACTTCGGCAACTTTTTTTTCTGTTGAAATTATCTCTGACCCATCATTTTTAATAATTTTTTCTACCACATGAGGTTTCATTAGCGAGCCACCATTAGCGATTGAAGAGATGGCAGTTAATACCTGCAATGGTGTGGCAGAAATACCTTGTCCAAATGACATAGTTGCCCTGCTAATATCACGCCAATCTTTTAACTTCGCAACTGATCCAGACGTTTCACCAGTTAAATCAACCCCCGTTTTTCCTGTAAAACCAAATGATTCTAAATATTTATGCATAGTCTCATTACCTAATTTATCTGCAACCCAAATCATACAAACATTATCAGAATTTTCCAAGCATTGTGTCATTGTTTCACGCCCAAAGGCCTTATCTTGTGCTGTATGAATTTCATATCCTTGTACCACAGTCATATTTGAAAATACTTCTTCGGTATCAGGTTCAATTTTACCCTCATTAATTGCCATTGCCATAATCAGCGGCTTCATTACAGACCCAGGTTCCCAAACATTACTAATAGTAGGATTTAAAAAATTTCCTTGATCTTCCTTGGCTACTTCATTAAATTTGTTTGGGTCAAAACCACGATTACCTGCCATAGCTAGTATCGCGCCAGTCTTGGGATTCATAATAATAATTGATCCCGCATCGGCTTGATATTTTTCAATTGATTGACGTAATTTCTGTTCAGCCATAAATTGCACATTATGTTCAATAGTTAGAACAAGATCAGACCCATCACTCACCGCATCAGAATTATCGTCAAGTGAGATTAAGCTTCCCAAAGCATCCTTTTCACCAGTAATAATACCCCCGTAACCTTTTAATTCACTATTATAATAACCTTCTATGCCGTAATTCCCTTCACCTTCCAAGTTAACAAATCCTAAAATGTGCGACACTAAATTATTCTCAGGATAAATTCTAGAATCTTCAGGCATAACCAAAATGCCTATTAAATTAAGACTTTGTATTTTTTCGGCAATCTCTAAACTTACTCTGTGGGCTATTGCTGGTACATAAAGTTTATCATTATTAATCTTATCAAATATCTCCTTTTCATCAAGATTTAGATTTGACGCCAAAGCTTTAGCTATAGCTGATTTATCTTTAACATTCTTTGGAACAACATTTATGGAATATTTTTCTTCACTAGTAGCAATAGCAAATAATTTGTTTTCTGAATTATCATGGACTAATATTTCACCCCGCTTAGGGTAAACCTGCTTTTTAACCGATCTCTGACTTTGAGCTAGAGCTGTATAATGCGAATGCTCAATAACACTGATTTTAAAAAGTTTAAAAGTAAGTAATAGTCCAATAATAAAAATCCCAATCATAAGATAGGATATCCTTTTTTTGCAAGTTGTATTTATATCTGGCTCAAGATTATTAAATACCATATTATCTCCTTACATAAGTTGCATTGTCTGGTAGATAATTTGAGGTATTATTACTCTGTAACTGCATTTCATCAGTTTTTTCTTTGATCCCATTAAGAGATTTTAATCTTGTAGACTCGATTTGTAGACGTTCATTTTCTTGCTCAAGTTCAATCTTTTTATCTGTTAATTCCCTAACTTTATAGTTTTTACTAGCACTTTGTGTTGACTGAGCTAAATAAAGTAATGCTAAAGCTGCAAAAATAATTACAGTAATAAATTGTAATGATAAAGGTCCAATTTTAATCTCGCGGCTAATAGTTCGCTTTCTAATACCGGCATCTAAGTTGTTTGTTTTGGTTAATAACATAATTTTATATCTTTTCAAACGCTCGTAATTTTGCTGATCTTGATCTAGAATTTTGTTTAATTTCTTCATCAGACGGTATAATAGGTTTTTTAGTTAATATTTTAAAAGTTTCTTTATTATCCCTAAAATAATTTTTGACAATTCTATCTTCACCACTATGATAGGAAATTATTACTACTCGCCCACCTGTTTTAAGCAATTGGGCAATTTGTGACAACACCTTGATTAAATTATTTAATTCGTTATTTACCTCAATTCTTAATGCTTGAAATACTGGGGCTAAGAATTTTGGATTTTTCGTTTGTAATATTTCTTGTAATTGAAATGTTGTTTTGATTGGTGATTTTTCGCGATTATTAACAATCTTTTTAGCAATTGCATAACTGTTTCTAATATCACCATATTGATACAACACATCGGCTAATTTTTTTAAAGGATATTTGTTAATAACATCTGCTGCTGTCAAATTTTTGGTTTTTAGTTTTTGGCCCGCCCTGAGCGAGGCCGAAGGGTTTTTGGTTTTTTCTAACCTCATATCTAGTGGTTCATCTTTTTGAAAACTGATTCCCAAATCGCCTTCATCAATTTGCCATGATGCTAGTCCTAAGTCAAGAAAGATTCCAAAAAATCCTTTGAGATTTGAATCCCGAACGATTTCGTTAAGATTAGCGAAATTACCATTAATGTAAGTGATACGATTTTTATATTTAACAAGATTTTTTTGAGCCTCATGCAAACCTTCTGCGTTCTGTTCTATTGCTAATAATTTTCCAACTGGAGCAGTTTTTTCTAAGATTGCTTTACTATGCCCTCCTAAACCCAGTGTACAATCAATAAAATTCTGATTTGGTTTTGGAGCTAGATAATGTAAAACTTCCTTAAGTAAAACTGGTGTATGGTGCATATAGTTATAGTTAATGAAAGTTAAATATAGTTATTAGACTTCTTTCGAAATAATTTTCGTGACGAAAACTAATAATTTTGAGCCCGCCTTGACTCGGATCAGGCGAGGCAG
>CAZXAY010000019.1:0-23469 GCA_964638435.1 uncultured Candidatus Saccharibacteria bacterium
TCGATTACTCGTTCGAAGAATAAAAGAGTTTTTTAACGTTTAATCGCGTAAGTCGTATAATTATCTCATAAATCTATGTAAGGACAAAATGCAAACGCGTAAGTCCTATGAGTAAAAGAAATTTGTATTTTTTTAAATCTTTATTATCAAGATCAATTTGTTAATAACCATTCACAAACAGGCATAATTTCAATAGTTTTGTTATCAATTTTAATTGTTTCTTTTTCACTATTAGTTAGTATTGTGCCATTTTTAAGATTTAATTCATCAAGGGCTTCAACCAATGCTTTAACTTCTCTTTTTTTAGTAGCTTCATCTTCAATGCTCCATGTGACCTGAACAAGCATCTGAAATTTTGTTTTTTCTTTAACAAGAAAATCAACTTCCAAATTACTTTTTGTTTTATAATAATAAATTTTATTTCCTTTTCTATTTAACTCATGAAAAACTACATTTTCTAAAATCCGCCCCTTATCTTGAGAAAATTGAAAAGAAATAGCGTTAGAAAGCCCAGTATCAACTGAATAATATTTTTTAAAAGCTTTTTCTTGTTTTTTTAGAGAATAAGAAAATTGGGGCAGTTCAAAAATTAATAATGATTCTTTAAGATAACTCAAATATGAATTTATTGGCAAAAACGAAACCGAAAAAGCTTTTTTGAGCGATTCGATCGAACTAATTTTGCCCGAGTTACTCATGAGGTAAACTGCTAATTTTTCTAAAACATTTTTTTCTCTAATATCATAACGCCAAACTATATCTTTTTCCAAAATATCATAAAAATAATTTTTAAGCAGTTCTTGATTTTTTGAAATTACCGGCTCGGGAAATCCACCTATTTCTAAATATTCATTAAAATATTTAAATATTTCTGCATTTTTCAGAGCAATATCTTTTTTTGTAATTATTCTTATGCTACTAAAATTCAAAAATTCACGAAAAGATAAAGGAAAAACATGATACGATTGGTGCCTACCAGTAATTAGCGTCGATATCTCTTTACTTAAAAGTTTGCTTGATGAACCAGTAATAAATATTTTATAATTTTCCGCGTCTCTTAACTTTCTGACTATTTTTTCCCAATTTTGAATTTCTTGTATTTCATCAAAAAAAAGGTATTTAAGATTTTTGTTAAAGTAAATTTTATATAGTTCAAGTATTCTCTCAATAATCATGGGGTCATTATTAATTATAAAAAAAGGGTCTTCAAAATTAATATACAGGTAATTAGCTGTTTTTATTCTTCTTATTAATAATTTTAAAATTGAGGACTTACCACTTCGTCTTGGCCCGACAAAATCAATAATTTCTTTACCTCTGGTATTAATATTTTTAACAATTTCTCTTTCATAAAGAATGCCATGTCTGACACTTTTTTGCCAAAAATCAATTATTTTAATTATTTGTTCGTCAATATTATTCATAACTATAGTTTATCATATTTTAAACTTTTAGTCAAGTATAGTTGATTATTATTGGATTCAATTTTCCAAATTATAAATTGACAAATCAAAGATTCAAATATCAACAGGCATTTTAAAATCTTTACCAATAAAATATGCCAGTGAAGATAAAATTTTTCTTTTGGATTCAATTTCTTGTTGTTGCTCAGGTGTAAATCCTGAAAGATTATCATTTTTTTCTTTATCTCTAAAAGCCTGATAGTTTTCTGGGCTATCATTCGTATCCGATTTACTAAAACCAATTTCAGGATTTCTCATTTTTACCTCTAAACTAATAGTATCTTATAATAATCATATTTTCAACACTCTAAATTAAATTTGACATATAATTTAATTGTGGTTAGATAAAGTTAAGAGGGCGCAACATTAAAAAGGAGTGTGATAATATGCATTCGCAAAATCCAGAAAAGATTATTATTACTGGAACTACTGGTACAGATAAACTCTGCAATAATCTCTATCGCGATTTTGTAGAATTACTCAGCAATATCCCAGAACTAGCAAGATATGCTTCGGATGTTCTTTTACAAAAAAGGATTCTGAAGACATTCAGTGGAGGCGAGATACTGGCCAAGCCCTCAGAAACAGTTGGTGACCATATTGTAGTAATAGTGATGGGTTTATACGAATATAAAGGTACAAATATCTATCAAAACTATCAAGAAGCCAAGCAATTAGCATGGGCATGTAAGGGAGGTGGAGCTAAAAAAATTATCGGGATAGCCCCTACAATGCTTCATAGCAAGCAGGAAAAGAAGGACGCTGCCCGTGACCCACTCAGCTTACAATTAACACTTTGGGAATTAGCTTTAGCCGGCTACAATAGAATTATCATGGTCGATCCACATACCCTAGCTATGGAATCAATGGTTCCATCACCACTATTTGATTGTCGCTTTCAAATGCTCACGGCCAGAGATATCTTTGCAAATGACATAATCAATAATCCGTTACTTGACAAAGAACATCTGGTGATTTTTTCGCCAGATGAAGGGGGCGCTAAACGAGTAAGATTGGCAAGAGATGTAATCAAAGAGATGGGGTCACTTCAAGAACTAATCGCATCAAATCTATTTAAAGATCACCCCAACAACGACGCTGGCTTAGAAATCGTCGATATTTCTGCGGCAAAACATATTCTTGAAAAATTCAAAAACGGTGTTGATATTGCGCTTATTGATGATTTTACAATTACAAAAGGCACAATAAAAAAAGCTGCAAAATCAATCAATGACAAACTTCATCCAAGATCACTTATTGTCTATTTAACCACGCTTGTTCCAGCAAATTCTGACGTTAGTAGCTTTGATGATGCCCCATATATCACCGAAGTTGTGGCATTGGATCATACTCCAATTGCAAATCTTAGCAGTACAATCAGAACAATTAGTGCATCCTCCGAACTCTATGCTAAAGCTCTCAAATGTATGATATTTGGAGGATCAATCAGTCAAGAACTCTTTAGAGGATCCACTGCGTTGAAATAAACGCAAAAAGCCGCCCCACAAGGGCGGCTTTTCTCTTGACTTGATGTTAAAAATTGTTATACTATACTTTGAGCCATTTTATGGTTCATTTATAAAAATATAGAAAGTGGAGGGATTTATTGTGGCATCACCAACAATTCTCGTACTTAAAGACAGCAGCCTCTCAAGCAAAGATACACGTACTGGCGTCCAGCTCGTCACGAATAATCAAGATTCACCTACCTTGACTGATATTGTTAGCACACCCAATTTAATATCTAATCTGCTTAATCCTAAAAGAAATCCTATTAAAACCTTCATGAGTAACGCGATTGACCATATGCTAGATTTACACCCTACAATTGAAAGAATGATAGTATTTTCAAAAACTCATCATAGAGTTAGAAGATTGATTGGACTTGAACAAGAGTTCAATAAATCTAATTCTAGCGGGGAAAAAGTTACTATTCCCTTACAAATTATATATTATAGATACAACGAAGCTGAAATATGCTATCTAGATGAAGACAAAGATGTTATAGGTAGTTGCAAACACATTGAACCGCTACCATGTCTTGATATATTTTGTTCGGACTCGAGAGTTTGGGAAACCTATGTAAATTCCATGGGGACGCTATTCGAGCTTGGGGTTGGTCAAGGATATCCTGTTTGTTTGCCTGGTGGAATTATTTTTTTATTAAAATACCCATACAAAGAGCTTCTCTTTAAATCACTTGCAGAATATGCCCAGAATAAGGGAATAAAAAAATGCATATTTGCCCAACACGGGCCCGACTGTGGGTTCTACCAAAAAGATCAAGAAGGTAAGCAAATAAATGCAGCGGTAGCCTACGAAAAAATAAAAGAATACCTTCAAAGAGCTATTATCGATAAATTCTTGGCAGAAGCCCCTCCAGAATTTGCACGTACTCTTTTAATTGAACCTCGTTATCTGGAATTTGTCACAAATGATGGCAAATCGGAAATTCACGACCATAGATTTATCATTTCGGGTAAAAAAATCGAAGAAACCCAAGATGATTGGTATAAATTCAGATTTGACAAGTTCCAGATTACCGACAAAATAGAACACTTAACCGTGTCTATATGACACAGAAGGGCGTCCCGATGTCCATCGGGAAGGTGGCGTTATGTATCCTGAGGTCTATCGGGACGCCCTTCTTCTTTTATATACCAAATACTAACTTCTATTTAATCATCCCTAATATTTTATCCTCTGATATTATCTCTACATTAAGTCGCCTCGCCTTTTCTAACTTACTCCCAGCATTCTCGCCTGCAATCAAATAATCCGTTTTACCAGTAATGGCAGTACCAATACTACCACCATACTGAATTATCATTTTATGGGCATCTTCGCGTGTTAAAGTTGGCAAAGTTCCAGTCACAACAAATAGTTTACCATCAAGATTATTGGCTTTTATAGGCGAATGATATTTTAATACTTTTACCCCACAATTGAGTAAATCATCAATAAATTTTTGGTACCCTTTGTTTGCTAGCCAATCAAAAAGTTCGTTAGCAGTTTTTTCTGCCACTCCATACATTCTATTTATATCATCAAAACTCGCTTGCCTAAATTTTTCTAAAGTTCCAAATTGCTTAGCCAAATCATCAGCTAATTCTTTACCGACCATTCTGATTCCTAAAGCATAAATAAATCGTTCTAGACTAATTTTTTTATGATTAGCAATTGATTCAAATAGATTCTCTGATGATTTTTCGGCAAATCTCTCTAAGGGTAGTAAATCGTCCTGTGTAATTTTAAAAATATCCACGGCTGACTTAATTAGTCCAACATTGATTAATTGATCAACAATTTTTGGACCCATCCCCTCAATATCAAATGCGGATTTTGATACAAAATGGATAATTCTACGACGCATCACCGAAAAACATTTTAAATTACTACATTTGTAAGCAACCTCGCCCTCTTTTTTAACAACTTCCGAATTGCAAATCGGACATTTTTTCGGCATCCGCCAAACTTTAGCGCCTTCGGGTCGCAATCGAACTAACGGTTCAACTACTTCCGGAATAACATCGCCTGCTTTTTGCAATATCACAGTATCACCGATTCTCACATCTTTACGATGAATCTCATCTTCATTATGGAGTGTCGCCCGACTCACCACTGAGCCTGCCACCAAAACCGGCTCCAAAACCGCTACAGGCGTTAAAGTTCCAGTCCGGCCTACTTGTACTATTATATCTTTTAAAACCGTAGTAACCTGCTCAGCAGGCCATTTATAGGCTACTTCCCAACGATATGCCTTACCAACTGACCCAAGTTTTATTCTTTCAACCAAATTATTTATTTTTACCACAACTCCATCAACTTGATAAGGTAATTGTGCTCGTTTTTTTTGCCAAGAATTAAATAATTCTTCAATTTGATTAATATTAACCAATTTTTTAGCATTTGGATTGATCTTAAAACCTAACATTTTAGCAAATTCAAAATTGTCTTCGTGCGTTTCTAAACCTAGGTCTGATACCATCTCATATATATTAAAATCTAGCTTTCTACTGGCTGCAACCTTTGAATCCAATTGTCTAATTGACCCAGCAGCAATATTGCGTGGATTAGCATAAAGTGGCAAACCTTTTTCTGCCTGCTCTTTATTTAACCTCTCAAATTCTTTTTTACTTAAATATATTTCACCTCTAACCTCGAACCGTCTACTGGATATTAGATTTAAGTTTTTAGTTGTAATTTTTAGTTTTTCACTTTCAGTTTTTAGATTTAAAGGTATCGAATCAATCGTCTTGATATTTTGTGTAACATCCTCGCCAACCTGCCCATCTCCCCTTGTTACAGCACGTGCCAAAATTCCCTTTTCATAAATAAGTGATACCGCTAACCCATCCATCTTCATTTCGCAAAAATATCCATCCTTTGGTTCGTGACCCAATATCCGCGAAATCCTTGTCTCCCAATCAGCGAGTTCAGTGTAGTTGAAAGCATCTTCCATACTCATCATGGGAGTTTCGTGACTAACTTTTACAAATTTGTCTAATGGTTCACCACCAATTCTTTGTGTTGGACTATCAAGTGTTATAAACTCAGGATTTTCCTGTTCCAAACTATAAAGTTCATGCTTCAGCGAGTCCAAGGCTTCATCACTAATTTCTTGTTTATCCAAAACATGGTAGAGATACCGATGATGATTTATCTCTATTTTAAGTTTATCTATTCTATTTTTTGTTTCTTGTTTATTCATAATATATTCTACTGTTCGAAGTATTCCGAGAACTACTAATTTTACTATTCAAAGTTATCCAAATACTATTAGCATTTATTGTTCGAGGTAATCCGAGAACTACTAATTTTCATTGTTCGAAGTATTCTGAGAACTACTTAAAATCTTTATTAGTTCTCACTCTCGTTCGAACAATAATCCCAAAGTGCCTCTTTTTTCCTTCGACTAAAATCTTTTAATTGTAGTTCCCTTTGCCTAGCATCATATAAATTAGTGAATTCCTCAACATATTTTAGTCCTTTAAACCCATGCTTTGAAGTAAATTTTGACCCCTTCCCCAATTTATGTTGTTCCATTCTCTTATCTATATTATATGTTACACCAGTATAATATAAACCATCAAAACACTCTATAATATATACAAACCATTTCCACTGTTTCATACTCCCCTTCTTATTGTTCGAGTTAACCCGAGAACTATTAGTTTTAGTTCTCAGAGTACTTCGAACAGTAACTCTTATTACTATTTTACTCCCCAAACCCCCTATTTACAAGTGCAAAATTTAATGATATATTAGTGTATTCAATCGAAAATTAACATGGAGGTGGAAGATGCTATCAGATAAAGATCTTTTGATCGCCGAAAATCATCTTGCCACACTCCAAGGTGGCGGATATTTCTTTCTGGCAACTCAACTTTACTATGGTATTCATGGCAAAAAGTATCCTGCATGCGAGGTTGTCGACCTTAAACGTTACCTTAGTAAAATTATGGTTCCTGATCTATGGGATGCCCGCAACTACTTCTACGACATTATTGATCAAATGATATTGGTCATCAAAAATAAAGAGGAGGAATAAAGAGAAAGGGGGTGTAATAATGACTATTGGAGTATTTATCCTAATCACCAAGGAAACCACATTCTATAACTTCCCAGCGAAGGACAAAGACGGTTTAACCCACTGTTACCTCGGATTCAAACTTGAAGGTGCAGGATCGCTTCTATTCACCGAGGAATGTGGCTTACTCCCACCGCATAAATCACCGATACATCTCGACGCAGTCCTCTCTGAAGAACAAATCAAAGGCCTCACCAACCACATCGACAAAACCAGATTCTTACTCAATCAAATCCCCGGATCAAACAGCTGGTCAATCAGCGTCATCTGAGATTCAACCATTCAGCCTCACGAGGGGCTTTTTTTTGAAAAATATTATGATATAATTAAATCGTTCGAGGTAATCCGAGAACTACATATTTAGTTCTCACGGAGTTTACCCCGCAGTAGCGTGGGTTCGAAATATAATGCCAAAAGAATATTATGAATCTAAATAATACCAAATTTATTATAGCCAGTGGACCTGTTATTATTGAAAATGGCAAGGTTTTATTAAACAGACACGGGCATCCAGAAGAGTCTTTCGATAAAATTTATCCCGAGCAGGGTCGAGGGACTCGAGACCTTCGGGAATTACGTTTTTGGAAATTTCCTGGTGGTAGAATCGAAAATTTTGATTTTGCTAATCAGTTAAATTCTCTTGAAGAAGCTTGCAAGCGTGAAGTTAAAGAAGAAATGGGTTTGGAAATTGAAATAATAAGACCCCTGAAACCCATGATGATTAAACATCCTGACAAACCCAACACCGTTGTAATCTTAATCCACTACCAAGCCAAACGCTTAAATGATATTAAACCAGCAAATTTCATCGAAGAATATGCTTGGTTTAATATAAATAATTTACCAAAAAATTGCGCACCAAATATTAAGATTGTAATTGATGAATATATTACAGATCGTACTAAGAAGTATGAATAATGTATGAAGGTTTAAACCATAATTCTTAATACCTAATTCATGATACATGACCAAGATGGTCTTTTTTTATTTGATTTTTTGTGTATAATATACTAAAAGGGAAGGCGAACATTTCCAACAAAAAATATTTTAAGGAGGACCCATTCGTATGCAAGATCCTTCTGGTGGCCATACCCAAGAACCACTCCACACAAGCGAGGTAGTGGAAATAATTCAACGTAGCAAAAAAGGGGATGAAACGCGTATAGTTGATATAATTGAGCAAAAGATTATTCAACTTAGCAGACGTGGCAAAGGTAGAAGATCTCAAATCAAGATATTAAAGGCTGCTCTAATACATCCAAATGCAAAGATTGAGGTTGAAATCTCCAAGCGGGAAAATGAAGGAAATTTCCTGTTACAGGAATTTCGCGGCTATGCAGAAGCAGCTTTATTGAAAGAGAAGCTCCTTCTGAATCTTCTGAAATCCCCGTCATTTCTACGAGATAGCGAATCTGCAGGTATTATTGATGAATATCGCGGTAACAAAAGAAATGGTAAATATAAAAAAAATGGTTTGCAAAAAGCCTATTCAAAATTCTGTGATTCCTAATCGCAGTTACAGCAAACTACAAACGCCCCTCTGGGGCGTTTTTTATTTCCCAATCATTTCTCTAAGTTTTTTTATTCTTTCCTCAATTGGAGGGTGTGTGTTAAACAAATTGGCAAACCACTTCACACTGCGTTTTTCGCCATCCTTAAAAGGACTGGTAATATATAAATGAGCAGTTGCCTTATTAGCAACTTCTAAAGGTTCTTGATCGCCAGAAATTTTTTCCAGCGCGCTAGCTAACCCTTCAGGATATCTAGTTAACAATGCTCCGCTAGCATCAGCCAAATATTCACGCTTGCGAGAAATCGCTAATTGCATCAACATTGCAATAATTGGTGAGAGTATTACTAGCACAATCGCCACAATTCCTAATATTCCATCAAGTTGACTACTTTCACTATCACGTCTACGACCTCCAAGCCAACTCCATCTTAAAAACCAATCTGATAGTAAGGCAATAATTCCTACCAATACAACTATAATTGTCATAAGTCTAATATCATAATTGCCAATATGAGATAATTCGTGAGCAATTACACCTTCCAGCTCAGTTCTATTAAGTTTTTGTAATAGGCCAGTTGTCATACAAATTACCGCATGCTTTGGATCACGCCCAGTGGCAAATGCATTGGGAGCAGTATCATTTATAATATAAATTTTTGGAATTGGAAGTCCAGCGGTAATACATAAATTTTCGACAATGTGATATAGTTCTTTATTATCATCGTGTGCTACTTCTTTAGCACCAGAAATCGCCAGGGTTACCTTATCAGAATAGTAATAACTAAAAAAAGCTTGAAAAAAACTTATTCCAACTGCAATATATAATATACTAGGCTGATTATAATATGATGAAAATACCCAACCAATTGCAATGATAAAAACTAAAAAAATCCCCATCAAAAAAATTGTATTTCGTTTATTAGAATCTATCTGTGAATACATGTATTCACTCCCTACTAAATACGAAATCAGCTAAATACTAAATTGACATAGTTTAGTATATATTTCGTATTTCGTTGTATTAGTATTTCGTAGGATATTATTAAAACTTAACATTTTTGAACCATTTGCCAACAATCGGTAGTTCTACACATTTACTAGCAAAAACATTAGAAATCCCAATAATTACTAGCACAAAACTAACTACATACCCCATAGCACCAATAAACCATCCCAGAACCGGCACAACCATTATGAATCCACAAAGTACCCATAAAACTAATAATCCAAGACCTTGTTTAGCGTGAAATTGTGCAAAAGCGGAATCTTTTTTACCAAATAAAGGGATCAGGCATAATAGCCAAAGATAGGAAATTGCCGCAAGACCTTTATTCTCCTCAATATCTTTTGCATCACACTTACAATCAATTGTTTCTTTAACCATAAAAACTCCCAATTGTCTACTGATTACTAATTATTACAAATGTACAAATAAATTATTAGTACATTAGTACTCATTCGTATTTAGTAGATTATTTATTAGAATTTAACTTTTACTACCTCTTTTTCACCAGTAGCGGCCTCAAACATATCAAATTCCTTAAAATTCATATTTTTAGCAATCATATTATTTGGGAAAACCTGCATTTTGGTATTAAAGTCACGTACATTACCATTGTAGAATCTGCGAGCAGCTTCGATCTTATTTTCTGTATCTGCTAATTCTTGTTGGAGTTGTAAAAAATTTTCATTAGCGCGCAAAGTCGGATAATTTTCTGCTACAGCAAATAATGATTTTAAGGTATCTGTAAGCATATTTTCTGCCTTAGCTTTATCCTCTAATCCTTTAGCTCCCATTGCCTCACTGCGAGCTTTAGTAACATTTTCTAATAACTCTTTTTCATGTTTAGCATAACCTTTAACTGATTCTACTAAATTTGGAATCAGATCATAACGACGCTTGAGTTGCACATCAATATCGCTCCAAGCCTCTTGGGTACGGTTTTTAAGAGTAATTAACCCATTATAAACCGCAACTAACCACAATACTACGAGTACGATCAGCCCTAGAATAATCCAAAGAATTGACATAGTAAACCCCTTTCTCATGTAACATGTAACACATAACATGTAACAAGAATTTATATTATTTGTGAAATTTGTGCGATTTGTGTATTAGTGGTGTAACTTATTTCTTGTCGCTTTTACTATCTTTTTCTGCCACAACAACTACTTTTATCTCTGATTCAATACCTTGTGGCATTTTTATTTTTACTAAATGTTCACCAAGTGTTTTTAGCGGACTAGTAACAACGTACTTTTTATCTACTTTTATTTTATCAGCAATATCCTCGGCTGTCACACTACCGAATAATTTTCCAGTATGACTAACCTTTACAGCAAAACTAACAACATTTTTTGATAAATCATTAGTTACCTTTTTTAATTCCTCAATCTCTTTTTGAATCTTTGCTCTTTTGGCTTTAATCTCTTTCAATAATTTTTGATAATCTAAATCACCTTTCGCTAATACCAATTTTTTTGGCATTAAGTAGTTTTTAGCATATCCCAAACTAACTGTAACTTGATCGCCAACCAGCCCTAGATTTTCTACATTCTCACATAACATCATTATAACTTTTTTCTTCATATTAATCCTTAATCTGTATTAATCTCCACTAATTTATTTGCACAAATTTCACTAATTAGTGAAATTGGTGTAAAAAAGATTTGTGGGGTTTATCACTTATTAATTATCTCCAATGCTTTATCTAACTGTGGATCACGTTTATTATTGATATCATCTTCTGATATTTTAACCTCAACATCCGGATTAATACCCTGTTTATCAATAGCCCTATCAAGAGGAGTTAACCATTTGGCAATTGTAACTTTAATTTTTGAACCATCTCTCATACTCTCTAGACTCTGAACCGATCCTTTACCAAAAGTCTTTACTCCAACTAGTTTTCCTTTTTGATAATCTTGAATCGCTCCAGAGAAAATTTCTGATGCAGAGGCTGACCCACCATCAACTAATACAACTAACTTTTTATTTTTTAAGATTGGATTCAAAGTTGTACTAAAAGACTTTTTGTCTCCTTGTTTATTTTGTTCCTTAACTACTACTTTGCCGTTATCTATAAATAAACTCGCCACATCGATAGCACCTTCTAAATAACCACCCGGATTATCTCTTAAATCAATAATTATTCCAGGATAATTTTTATCAATTGCATATTGTGCAGCTTGTTTCATCAAGTCTACCGTATCATCCCCAAATTGCGAAATCCTGATATAAAGATTCCCCTGTTTTTCTTCCCACTTAACACTTTTTACAACAATCGTGTCCCTAGTTACTGTAATCTCTTCATTATTCTTGGTAGAAGGTCTGAAGATTGATAATACCACATTAGATCCTTTTTGTCCACGTATTTTATTGATTGTACCATAAAAAGACATTTTACTTACGTCAGCACCATCAATTTTTGTAACAATATCCTGAGCTCTAAGACCAGCTTTTTGAGCTGGAGAACCATCAAGTGGCGCAACAATCACAACAAATCCGTCTTTATTTTCAAGTTCTGCTCCTATCCCATCAAAAGAACCATTTAAATCTTCTCCGAATCTCTTAGCCTCATCTGGTGTCATAAAAACTGTATGTGGATCATCGCTTGCGTTAATCATTCCTGATATTGCACCATAAACTAAATCTTGATTATTTAAATCACCAATATATTTTTCCTTCAATATATCCCAAGCATTCCAAAATAACGAAAAATCAATATCCTGAGGTTTGTCAGTATTTATTCCTAACACCTTGGGTTGATAATTATTTTCAAAAACTAAATTACGATGCCCCACTCCATAACCAGCATAATAAATCCCCACAACTAATACTATTGTTAGTAAAAATTTTGTAAATTGTTTATAAGGATGCTTCATAAAAATAGATTAAAAATTAAAAATTATTGTATTACCCCCCCTCCAATTAGCTCTTCACCACTATAAAATACTATACTTTGTCCGGGAGTAACTGCTCTTTGAGGTTTAACAAAAGTTACTTTTATTTGATCTTGTGACAATGTGACCCTTCGATTAAGCTCAGCGTAAACAATGTGACAATGTGACAATGTTGATCCATACCTAATCTTTGCCTTTAATGATTTTAAGTTTTTAATTGCATTTTTTAATTTTTCGTTTTTAATTTTTCGTTTAGCTGCAATCCAATTAACCCCATTAGCGATTAACTCAAAACTATCCAAATCCTCATTGAACCCTACAACCAACTGGTTCTTTTCTACGTCCAATTTTATCACATAAGCTGGCTGAAAGCTAGAGATTTTAGATTTATGATTTATGATTGATGATTTATGATTTGACTTTAGGTTTTTAGTTTTTAGTTTTTCATTTTTAGTTTTAAGTTGCACACCAAGCCCATGGCGTTGTCCCACAGTATAATAACATAAACCTTTATGTTTTCCTAAAATATTCCCTTTAAAGTTTACAATGTCTCCCGGCTTGTTGAGCTTATCAGCGTAATTTGCTATAAAATCTGCTTTATCTGCTGTCGAAATAAAACATAAATCTTGGGATTCTTGTTTGTTAGCAGATGGCAACTTCCACTTTTTTGCTATTTCTCTAACTTCTTCTTTACTAAAATCACCAATTGGAAATAGAGTATGTGATAATTGTTCTTGATCCAACTGCCACAAAAAATATGACTGATCCTTTTTCTTATCTTTAGCTTGAAATAGACAATAGTTGTTAGACGTTAGTTGATAGTTATTTAATTTTAAATTTTTAATTGTGGTTTTGAGATTTAAATTTTTAGTTTTAAGTTTAATTCGAGCATAATGTCCTGTGGCTACATAGTCACATCCAAGTTTTTTTGCTTGCTGAAGCATCCAGCCAAACTTAATCTTTTTATTACACACCACACACGGATTTGGTGTCCGCCCAGAATCATATTCTTTAATAAAATAATCAACCACTTCTTTTTTAAATTGCTTACTCGCATCCATTACATAAAAAGGTATCTCGAGTTTTTCAGCTACTTGTCTAGCTGCAACTAATGATTCATAATTACAACATTTGTTCTCTGATTCAAGTTTATTAGTGCATCTATCAGAGTTCATCCTTGTAAATATTAAAAAAACACCAACAACATCATATCCTTGTTTTTTTAACATTGCAGCAGTTACAGATGAATCAACTCCCCCACTTAAGCCCACAAGAACCCTAGGGAATTTATGACCTACCCGCCATGCTTCGCAAGGCGATGCGGGCGGGTTTGTGATTTGTGATTTATGATTTATGATTTTATTCATTTGAAATTTATTTAGTAATTAGAAATTAGGATTTAGTAATTTTATTCCGATAGTCTTCAATTGCCATCCTAATCCCTTCTTCAGCTAAAAGAGAACAATGCATTTTAACTGGTGGTAAACCACCAAGTGCTTTGGCTACTTCTTTATTAGTCAATTTTAAAGCCTCTTCTAAACTTTTGCCTTTGACCATCTCTGTGGCTATTGAACTTGTCGCAATCGCCGCCCCACAACCCAAAGTCTGAACTTTGATATCTTTGATATACTTCTCCATAGTTTTTAGTTTTTCATTTTTAGTTTTTAATTTAAGTTTATTTAAAATTGGCCTTTGGCCAATTTTCAAATAAACTTTCATCACATCCCCACATCTTGGGTTACCAACAGTCCCAATTCCATCAGCATTTTTAATCAACCCAATGTTTTTGGGCTTGGTAAAATATTTCATCACTTCTTTGCTATACAGGTCAAATTGATCCATAATGCCTCCAAATAAAATTCTAAATCCTAAATACTAAACTCTAAACAAATTTTAAATTCAAATATTTCAAACTATAAACATTTATGATTTTGGATTTTGATCATTGGAATTTATTTAGAAATTAGATATTAGGATTTAGAATTTTCGGAAAATGAAATTTTCCTAATAACAATAACTAATACATAAATAATTAATATATATGACAACAAAATTCCTAATGCGCTAAATATATCCAACCAATTACCACCGACTATCCCAGATTGCAATTTTACTAAAAATGATGACTGACCAAGCAATTTAACAAAATTAATAGGAGCCGTGCTATATTGGTTTTTTATCATCTCTACCCAACTAATGTAACCAAATCCATCAATCAAATGTGCTCGATATTGTACCAAAAATAAAATATTCCAAACAACAAAAATTATAGAAATAATCTTTGCTAGCATAATCTTACCATGAGACTCCAGCCAACTGTAAAAAGCTGCTAACCCTAAAACAAATATTAGTATACTATCAATAAATCTACGCTGGCCAAATGCAAACGCTCCCCACCAATCAGCTGCTAATGAGTTAATATAAAATTGCATTAGCAAACCAAGCAACAAATAAACGGCTAGATTTTTTTGTTTTTTATAAAGTAAAAATAATCCAGTTAAAGCTAATGCAACTATTGGTGTCCAAGATATTAACCCATGCCTTGATGAAAATAATACTTCCCAAAAGTGGGGGTTGTCAAACTGCAAGAAACCCATTCCATGAGGAATTGTAATATACTTACCGTAAAGAATTTTCCAAACTATCATTTGTGGACTAAATGCTATTATCACACCAAATAAAAAAACTAAGCCATTTTTTAAGGTTAACATAACCTTTTTATCTTTAAATAATAACCATAACCATTCCATTAACGGCAAGACTAAAAACAGTACTTCTTGCCATCTAGTTAAACTCATTAACCCACCTAATAATCCTAAAGCTAACCACTGTTTAGTGCTTCTTTTACCATAAGTATCCCACCAATAATATATAAATAATACCACCCCAAACAAAGTAAACGCATGCGAGTTTGAGCCCTCAAAAAACATATAATTAATTGTTGAACCACCCAGCCATAAGCATAAAACTGCCCAAAAACTAACTACCTTTGAAAAAAATTTGCTAGCTAATTTGTATGACAAAATTAAACCTAAAAAACTATAAAAAGCTGCAGCTAAATTAAATGACAACAGATATGGCAAAAAGTCTAAATGGCTACCGCTAATGTTAAATCCAAAAATCCCTAAAAAATTTACCACTAACCAAACTATTAGATAAAATGGTAAAGCTAACACTGCTGGCCCAACAGAAAAAAAGTGTAGCACATCACCATTTCTCATAAAAAATTCTTGATTAAAATCAATCCAAGGTTTTGGTAAGCTTGAAAAAAACTTAAATTCGTTTAAAAAACTTAAATTGTGATCATAAAACAATGTTGGTAGGTATGAGTAATATGAAACTCCATCTGCCACCACCCAAGCTCTAAGAAAAAGTAATAAAGTAATAAAAAATATAAGCAATAAGTAAATTGTGTATTTGTCTTTTATATATTTTTGAAGATATTTCATAGTATAATTATATTAGACTTGTTACGTAATAATTTTTGTAGCGAAAGCTAAGAATTTTGAGTGAAAATAATGAAGAGCGAGGAAGTTGTAACAGAGTTACGCTGACGAACTATGAATTATTTTTTAACCAAAATTATTAGTTTGTAGTAAAAATGTTATTTCGTAATAAGTCTATTGTGTTAATCTCCACCAATCTATTTTCACGAATCTCACGAATATTAGTGAAATTAGTGTAATAATATTAGTGGAGTTTAATTCATTTTAATCCAAAAGGGCTCATTTTTCTCAATCTCTTAACTATTTCTACCAATTTTTTAATAGTATAGTCGATCTCTTCTTTAGTAGTTTTTTCTCCTAATGTAAACCTGACTGATCCATGCGCATCTTCATGTTTTAAACCGATAGAAAGTAGTACATGTGATGGCTCAAGCGATCCTGAAGTGCAAGCCGACCCGCTGCTTGCCGCAATGCCAGCTAAATCAAGATTTAGTAATATCGCCTCACCTTCGATATATTTAAAAGTCAAATTGATATTATTAGGATTTCTTTTTTCTTTGCTCCCATTTAACATTACATCTGGAATCTTTCCCATCACTCCATCAATAAAATAGTTTCTTAATTTTTGAGTGCGAGCGTCGCGATCAAAAGTGGGTTGCAAACGCTTTCCGGAAGCCTGCGCTCCGCGAAAAGAGCGCACATCTTTTGAGCGTAACGCGAGTAATTCTACAGCTTTCCCTAATCCTACAATTCCTGCAACATTCTCGGTTCCTGCTCTTTTATGCCATTCTTGTGCTCCACCTGTTTGAATCGCATTAATTGGTGTGCCTTTTTTTATATATAAAACTCCTACTCCTTTAGGTCCACCAAATTTATGAGCAGATAACGAGAGCATATCTACACCTAATTTATTTACATCCATCTCCTGATATTCAACTGCTTGCACGGCATCGGTGTGGAAATAGATTTGTGAATTGTGAATTGTGAATTGTGAATTGAGAGCAATACAATCTTTTTTTCTATTTCTATCACAGCTCTCTATCACAGCTCTCAGCTCACGAATAGGCTGCACTGTCCCAATCTCATTATTTACATACATAATTGATATTAAAACCGTATTCGGTCTAATAGCTTTTTTAATATCCTCAACATGAATAATTCCTTCTTTATCTGGTTTTATATATGTTACTTCTGCTAAACCCTGCTTCTCTAAATCCTCACATGTATGCAGCACCGCATGATGCTCAAAAGCAGAAGTAATAATATGAGGTCTCTGCATACTCAAATTTTTAATTTTTAACCCGCCTACCATCGAGGCAGGTTTTAAATCAATGTCTAAATTTTTAATGTTTAAAACATTTGAATTTTTTACCCCGAGCAATGTTGAGGGGTTAATTTGATCCGCCTCGGATCGTCTAAGGCGAGACGGGTTAAAAATTTCAAATTGGAATTTTGAATTTATAATTCCCCTCAAAGCGAGGTTATCCGACTCCGTTCCTCCAGATGTAAAAATAATCTCTTCTGGCTTGCAATTTAAAAAATCAGCTACAGTTTGACGCGCTTTATCAACTGCGCCCCTGGCATATCGGCCAAACCAATGAATACTGGAAGGATTTCCATATTGAGATGTAAAATATGGCTTCATCGCCTCAAAAACTTCAGGCTTTAAAGGTGAAGTTGAAGCATAATCAAGAAAAATCTTCTTCATAACACCTCACTAAGCGCACTTGCCCTGTATATGACACTCCTGTGTGATTGAATGCAATTCAATAAACAGGAAGAAATTATACTGGGGTAATCGAGATATATTCTTTTCATAAAATTCCTTTTAATCATATAACATGTAACATATAGCATGTAACATTTATTTGTCTTCTAACCCCTTAATGGTCTTCCAAAGCATAGCTCCTATTTCGTCAGCTAATTTCTCTAATTTAATATAATTTTCCTTAGATAAGTAATTTTCTTCTAATGTAAATTCTAATAAATATTTTGATTCTTTTAGCGATCCATAAGAAATTTCAAAAAAATTTAGCATAACTAACTTCTTTCTTCTTGAAAATCCTTCAATATAATTTAAAATTACTGATAACGAAGCTCTTCTTATTTGAGATGTAATACCATATATTTCTTCTTTGGGAAATTCCTTTGTAACCTTATAAACTGAATGAGCATATTCATTCATAATGTTTTTTAATTTGTCATGAAATTGATTTTCCATATTTTTGTTATATGTTACATGCTATATGTTACATGAACAAATTATTTTCTTAAAATAATTTGTTTGATCTCCTCAACACATTTATGACATCCTCCCCTTAACTTTTCATATTCTTTAAAAGGAATGATCACAGCTGCTGGCTCACTATAGCGCATCACTTCATAAATCTGTCCGTCCACACTCACCTCTTTAATAACTTGTGATGCCTCCGCCTGAAGTTGACTTATATTAATAGTTTTATTCTTCATATCTCTTCCTTGTTACATGTTACATGTTACCCGCCTAGACTCGGCGAGGCTGGTATGTTACATGATTTTTTAGTTTTATTTTTCATTTTCTTCCTTAGTTAAAAATTATTTACCCCTCGAAACTTTCTTGACCAGCGTAGCTTTAGCGAAGTTGGTAGTGGAGTGGGGAAAATTTGAATTTTGAATTTAACTTTTGTATTCAAAAGTAATATACCATCCTATATACCTTTTGTCAAATAAAAAAATTTACTATCGAACTTGACAGTAAATAGTCTATTCAACTAAATAATCTATTACTGACTCTTAAACAAGATATAAGTATCAGCAAATTGTTGGGCTATTACTCTAACTAAAGGCACTTTCTGCCAACTTTCTCTTGACATAAACAATCCCCAAATATCAAATTGTGGCAAATAACCATCATTCATTAAAGCTTTAATAATCTTTTTGTGACTTTCTGATTTTTCCAAATCCGCTTCTGTTAATTTGTTGCCATAATAATTTTCGCTATCTGTACTCATTAACCTAGATATTTTAATAACATTCTTATTTTTCTCTAAATAATCTTCAATCGACGCGTCTACTCCCTTAGAATAAATAATTCCCTTGGATCTATTAGTTTCTAATAATTTTTCAATTTTAAATAATCTTTCCATATCCTCCTGGGTGTGCAATAAGTCTAATCCATCATATTCAAACGATTCTAATGACTTAGCCGTCGACGTAGTTTCACTTTCCAAATCACTAGTCTCATTACTAATTTTTTCTAAATTTTTACCACGACGCAAATTTATTAGCATAATATATAACTCAGATATTTTTGAAATAAAATTCATAGCAATATCACTTTTTTCTTTGTCACTAACGTGTTCAAAACTATCACCGACTATTTGATTAAAAAACCCTTGTTTTAACATAATATCTCTTACTTTATTATGAGCATCCCTTCTTTCGGAATCACTTATCCTCATTTCTGATTGCCAATTAATCCTACTTTCTCGATCGATATTATTTTTTCTATCATTATCAAGATTTTTATAACTAATAACAAGTTGAGCATACTCTAACATCGCTTCATCAATTTCTTTACCATATAAATTAATCCCCAATTTTTCTGTGGGTTCCTTCTCGGTTACATTTTCTGTCGGAACAAAACCTAAATGTTTTTCTATCATTATATATATCCTTATTACTAATTTAATACATAATTATTTTAAAATCAAATTTTAATGTATAATAAACACATGCGAGTGTCGTATTCAGCATTGTCTAGTTTTAATCAGTGCCCACTTAAATATAAGTGGCAATACATTGATCGAATCAAAGTCCCCACAACTCCGGACCTATTTTTTGGCTCATTGGTCCACTCCGTACTCGAATTTGCACTAAAAAGTGGCCAAATTCAACCTTTAGAAAAATCTTTAGAATACTATAAAAGAAACTGGAAAAGTGATGTTTATGTCTCGTGTCCCAGTAGTCATTCTGAACTCGTTTCAGAATCTAATGAAATCCCGAATCAAGTTCGGGATGACAACAAAAACATCGAATTAGAATCATATAATGCTGGTATCGAAATGATCAAGAATTTTTACTTATCACATCAACCAGATCAAGTTACTATACTAAGTACCGAAAAATTCTTTGAAATATACTGGAAAGAGCACAAAATTGTTGGCAAAATTGATCGCATTGATAAATTGCCAACTGGAGAAATTGAAATTATCGATTATAAGACTAATAAAAAACTGCCATGTGATGATGATTTTATATATGACTACCAACTCCCTCTCTACGCCTGGGCCGCAAAAACTATGTTTTGTAATGGTTCTTCTGGTCATCCTGAACTTGCCTGTCCCGAGTATTCTCGAGGGGTTTCAGGATCTAATAATGAGATTCCAAATCAAGTTCGGAATGACAATGTTTCCTGTCCACCCATCAAACTCACTTTTTACTATCTGCGATTTAACAAAAAAATTGATCCTCCAAACACCAAGACTCTTAAAGAATTACAGTCTTATATACTAGATACTATATACAAAATACAAGCTTCTGATTTTCTCCCCAAAACCTCCCCCCTCTGCGGCTGGTGCGAGTATTTGCATATGTGCCCTGAGGGGCAGGAATTTGTTAGTAATAAAGCAGCCCATTCGACAAGCTCAGGGCAAGTAAGCAATAAAGCAATAAGCAAAAAAAATGATTATTCTTCGAACGCCAGTGAAAAGCCTGCCCTGAGTACCCCCGAAGGGTTTATTAATAGTTCTCAGCCGATAAATACATCAATTTTGAACAATAAAAAAACCAAAACAATAAAAATAAATCCTGACCAACAAAGTTTATTTTAAATATCTTTTCTCTCTAAATACGCGATAGCGTATTTTGGAAGAAATTGTGTTATAATATTTATAGATAACAAAGTAATCATAAGATAATCACCTATTAAAGGCTTATTAATGAACGAAAAAACTAAAGAAATGGAAAATCAGGAAATTAATTTAGCAGTTAAAGATATTTTAATTTCATTATTGGATCAGGTAGTGGAAGGATTTAATATTTTTGATTCTTATCACTATTATTGTGATTATATAGGTGACTATAGAAAATGGAGTAAGAATCACCATTATAGATTATCCAAACAAATAAGCAGACTAAAACATTTGAAATTAATAGAAAAATACCAAGATGGTAAAGATACTATTATCGAATTAACGCCAATCGGCCGAGAAAAAGCTTTTCAATATCTATTTAAAGATATTAATCCTAATATACCAGAACAATGGGATAAAAAATGGAGAATGGTAATATTTGATATTCCCGAAGAAAAAAAATCCATTCGTGATACAATACGTCAAAAACTTAAGCAAATGGGTCTATTTCAACTGCAAAAAAGTGTCTTTGTTTATCCTTTTGAATGCAAAGAGCTTATTATTTCCTTAAAATACGGCTATTGTGTGGGCAAAAACCTACAATATATTATTGCTGATAGTATAGAAGGTGAAATTGACTTGGTAGATTATTTTATTAAACAAGGTATTTTAAAAAATTCTCATCTAAATTAAAGCATGAATATTATCAAATTAGTAGTAGAATATTAATGTTTTCTCACTTTTCACGCTATAGCGTATTTTGAGAGAAATTCATTAACATTATATAAAATACTTCACATTAAACTACGTAGGTATTCGCTATTCTTGTAATAATAGCTTAGATAAAAATAAATAGTATCATTATTAAAATTGATATTAAGAATAATATTGAAATCGGTTTTGTTGTCCAAAAATATTTTTGAATTATGAACGTTCTAACAATTATATATATTAAAAACCATAAACCATATAAAAATGAAATTTATTTTAATTAAAGTATCCCACAAAGGAAAAATATGGAGTTGATTTAAAATAATATTTGTGATTAGAGATAGCCCTGTCATAACTAATAAAATAGTTAACGTTTTGGTTTTCGATGTATTATCAGGCTGAAACTTAAACCATAACCCTTTTGAAATAATAGCTAAAATAAAGATTGCTAGTCCATCAGACAATAATGTTAATCATAAAGGTTCATACATAACCGCTCCTTATTAAATAAATTTACTAACCATATATTAATAAAATAATCGCGAGAACTATAACTGAATAAATAAGTGATAAGACCAATAATGGTAAAAACGTTGTAGTATTTATTGCGAGACCAAAAGTTGATAATAGATAAAAGATTCCTGCCAGCACCAGCAAATCCCACCAAATTACTTTAATATCTTGCTTACTTGGCGCCATCGTGGCCACGAGATTGAAAACCATCTATACCACCATCCTTCGAATACTCTTAGGATTGAATTTTATTTGGGACATTAAAGTCCACCAGTCTCCTGTACCAATTTAGATCTTTTTTGAGGAAAAGTTTTATGCTCTTGTGTAAGGCATACCCAACACAACTCTGACAAAAAATTTCCTAAAATTATGTCGGAAAAGCCATGGCCGTTCCGTAATACATAACTTCATTTATATTTTAACAATAATTATGTAAATAAAAAACCCTCTCAAAATCTGTGCTCAACAAATTTCAAAAGGGTCAAAGCGCCACAGAATCAATGAGTCAGAAAACCCAAAGATTCTAAGGCGCAAAAAGTCAAGAAAGATCTTTGTGGGAGAAAACCTGATGGCCAACACCCCACCCGTCCGGATCCCCAACCGAGCGGGCATCGATACGCCAGCCGCGGCCACCCCAGTAGACATTGACCGCGCGAAGGACATACCATATATCACCAATTTGGAAAAGGTATTTTGAATCTTTTACCTCTTCGATGACAGTTTTCCCTTCAGCGTCGGTGAAACTGAATTTCGTTTCCAAAATCATTTCCACCTGTTGAGGAACATAGAAAATGTTCAACTCATCGATGGACAAATCTCCCTCCTCGCGTTTTGGTTGTTGGAGCATGAGGCTGAAAACTTCGACCAAACTCATGGTGACTTTCGCTACATCTCCCAGTTCGACGATGATGGCGTTATCCAAAAACGCCTTTTTCAGTTTGGCGTATCGAAGTGTGATTTCGGATATAGGGTCTTTAATATTCCCATTGCCGACGAGAAACCAGTTGTTGAAGTTACTTCCAGTACCACTGATTTTTACTGGTGCATTGTCGCTGGTGTCAACAACAAAACTATTTTTCGCATTGAACGGTTCGGCAGCTGTAGTTGCAGGAACGGTGACAGTCGAGAACGGTCCGAAGATCGAAAGTCTGGCCATCAACGCCTTTTGGAATTTTTCTCGATCAACCTCCGTGATATCTACTTTCATCATCATTTTCAGCAAATCTCCCGCCTCTATTATTCTTTGCACTTCTTCTTCTGTTGACTTCGAGAACAAATTTAAAATTTGTTTCCCTTGGTTTAAGGATGCCTTTGACATGGCATTCCACCTCCTACGTTTATTGTCCGTCGACATATTTTGAAAAGTTCAACAAACAGGCATTCACTCCTAGTTTGTCAAAGCTTATTATACCCAATCAAACCTGATTTGTCAAGGGTAATTTATTATTAGCGTCCAACTTATCTGTGGGTTTTTGTGACTAAATAATCTATATTTTTG
>CAZXAY010000020.1:0-22932 GCA_964638435.1 uncultured Candidatus Saccharibacteria bacterium
ATTATTCCTATAAGGTAACCTCGAAGCAAGCTTCGATGGAATTATATTCATTAAACATACAAAAAATGGAATTTAATTAATTATTTTTCGATTACTTCCTCAATAATTTTGTCAATTTTGTTTCGTTCAATCTTAATTTTTTGTTTAATTTCTTCTTGATTGTTTAATTCTGTTTTTATTTCTTCAACAATTTTTTGTTGAACTTTTATTTCAGGAATTGGCAATTCAAAATCGTGTAGTTCTTTTGACGAAATTTTAACCATCGTCTGATTTTTCCCTTTTGCAGAATACTTAAAATATATTCTTCCAATAATAGAATTAAATAAATATGCCATATACTTTTTATTTATTTGATTTTCATCAAATTTTACTCTAATCATCAAATCAGGGTAAATAAAGTCTTGTTCTTTATTATCAACCCTTGCTACAGAAGCTAATGCAATCAAATCAAGAGTATTACCTCGACTCACAAAAAAATCACCATCACGAATAATAAAATTATCATTATTATTTCTTATTTTATGAAAATATTTAGGATTGTCGAATGATAAATTCCCATTTTTCTTAATTGAATCTATACCAAGAATGGCTTGACCATTTTTATTATCGTCACATTCTGGAGACCAGCCATTTTTTGTATTTAGAATAAATCTTCCTAAAAGCTCTATGTTTTGATTATCTTTATACAATTCATTTTGTACTCTTTCAAGCTGATTCCATCTATAGCTAAACCGTAAATTGCTATTTTTAGAATTTAATTGAGATAGATCAACAGAGAATTTCAAATCATTATCGATTTTATTGATATTTTTTAAATCAAAATTAAATGTTCTGGCAAAAGTTTTATTAATAACTTCTTGATCTGGGGTAATTTGACTCTTGAGATTTAATATATTCTCTTCAATCACCTCAATTTGAGCAACTATTTGATCTTGCAGTAGATGTGGAATAAGAGGAATTTTTATTTTTTTTAAATGTTCAACATTCAAACCTGGTTGCGCCTTCTTTCTATAAGCTAAATCTTTTATCTGAGATTGAAATAGTCCATTAGTGGTAAAATAAAACAATAATTTTTGTTTTATTTTTTTATTACTCCTCAAAACATACACATGTTCATTTACCATTACCTCTTTTTGTGGAAAAATATCTATGTCTACCAAGCATGTTTTCCCAGTTAATGCGCCATCTTTGCAAATCAGTATGTCCGAATCTTTTATCTTGCCCCTATTAGATTTAACATAATAATTATACGAAACATAAGGAATTTTTAATAAATCTACGGTACCATCAGTATTTATTTGTTCACCCCCCAAACTTATAGCCCCTCCATAATCATCTATACTAATGCCACCTTTTGGCCTACTACCTGATTCATATAAATCGAGTAAACTAATTAAACTACGATACTCATACTTTAATTTTGGCAATACAAAAAAAGACCTTAGCCGGATATTTTGGTTGGAACACAACTCTGCGAAATCAATTGTAAATTGTTTTAACATAATTAATTTACTCTATTTATAAACAACACTGTTTCTTAATTCAAATGCATCAACCTTTAAAAATATAGCGGCAAAATCTATAAGCCAATGATAAAGACTCCCATATGTTGCGTTGAAACCGCCTAATTCTTCTTTTTTATATTCATCAATAAAATTCCAAAGTTCTTTGTTCAAATCAACATCTTTTTCAAAAATTCTTTGAGCAAATTTTGGTAACGCAATTGCAAAAAATTCGGTTCTTTCAGGCGTGTGCCCATACTGACCTTCAAACTGGTCAACAAACACTTTAATTGCTTCTTCCATTTTCCCCTCCTTTGTTTTTACTAATCCCAGTCAATTTTTCTCATGTAGTCCAAAACTGTTTCCTCATTTTTATCATCAATCAAAACTTCGCCTTTTTTACCTATCCGATAAAGCTCATTCGGCATAGGCTTTTCACCTCTTTTATTTCTCTTATATCCTATATTCTCCACTTCTGCCATAAAGATTTTGTAATTGAGTTCTTTCGCAACTTCGCCAAAAACCCACCAAGTATTTACAAAACCGAAAATATCTTTAGTATCATTATCATACTTACAAAGTTCTCTTAATTCATCCTGATATTTTATAACTAATTCCTTGGCAGAAAATTTTTGATCATCATCTTCAATATAATTTTTAAGCAATCTTTTTAAAATTTGTTTCTCTTCAATTTCTTTTAAGCTTTTAATCGAAGGCATTTTTTTACGATCCTTTTTTGCGATGTAAACTTCTATTAAATTCTCACTTCTGACTTTGAGATTATTCCATTCGTTAGAATACTTTCTCCACAGTTCATCCCATTTAATAATTTCCTCATTTGTTTTCTTTTGAGCAAAAAGTAAACTTGTCTTTGTAGATGTAAATGGTTCAAAAGTCAATTGTGGTAAAGAAACAACTGCCTTAACCTTGAAATATTTATAGATAAAAAGACGAATATATTTGTTTTCCGTTGTATCAAAAACACTTTCAGGCAAAACTGCGCCAAATCTTCCATTTGGTTGAAGTAGTTGATACCACCTTTCCACAAAAAGGTTTTCTGAATTTTTCTTGCCACCAAACAAAAAAATATTTTTAAGATTTTCAGCGGTATCTTTGTCCAAAGAAACACTAAATGGCGGATTGGTTATAATTACATCGAAAGAACCATTAGTGGACATTTGATACGCATTATCTTCCGATATTTTAGATAAAACGTTTTCACCTGATGTTTTTTCATATTTACTGAATTTTGAAAGCCCATCTCCTTTGTCGCTTCCAACAAAAATATTCGCCGAACCATCTCCATGTAAAACCATATTTACCTTAACTGAGGTGCCAAGATCAGGGTTTATCTCAGTTCCATAAATGTATTTATCTGCCCATTTATTCTCTATATCATCAGGATAAAAATTATTTTGAACAAAAAGTTGAACATTCCTGGCACTATCCAATTTTTCAGGATATAATCTTTTTATAGTATTCGTAACAAATTTCATATATTCAATTAAAAATGTTCCACTACCAGCACTCGGATCAATTACGTATGGCAATCTTTGTTCATTGTTAATAGTATTAATCGCTAATTTATCAATCTGCAACCCCCACAATAAAAATCTTACAACATTAATATGTGTAAAAAATTGTCCTTTATTCTGCTTAAAACCATCTCTGATTATTCCTTCAAAGAAATCACCTAATATATCTTTACCGTCAAAACTATTTTTTCCACCCACAAAAGAGTAGCCTTCAAGCTCAGCAACTGTATATTTTAGTTTTGAAAGTGAAAATTTGCTTCTGCTTATAACAAAACTTTCATTAATCTCATTTTCATTCGTGATATTTAATATATTTTTTAATGCTCTTCGGTACAGATTATTTATTCTTTGATATATTTCTTCGTTGCTTTCAAAACTCTCATCGTTCTTTAAAGAAAAAATTTGAAAATCATATTTTTCATTATTTCTTTTCTCGCTTTCATCCTGAATTTTTGCTAACATCAGTCGAGTCAAAGAAGCAAAAACTTCATTGTCATCAGTCCCACCACCTCCCCATAAAACATTGTGTAGGTTTTTCCTCAAACCATCTAATTGAGCATGAGTAAAGTTAGTTTCCAGATCTTTTTTAGTACCTTTTGCATAGGGATCTTTTTGTGCTTTCCCATACCTTTTAGGCAATTCATCAGCAGAATCCCTAACTTCTTTCCATAAATTATATGATGGAAATTTGTCATAATCAATTAAAACACATTTATCTTTAATTTCAGACTTTAGAGTTTCAATAGTATATAAAACAAGATATTTTACTTTCTTACCTTGCCCTTGTTCCTGTGAAGCAAGATTAAAAAGCTGTTTTTCGATTACTCCATCTTTGTCTTTTTCATAATCAATAGGGCTTTTTAATTCGATATATAAAAAGGCATTTTTATCATTATCCCTAACAATAATATCAATTCGAGGTTTATTAACCTTTGGTCTTCCTATATCATATTCTTTTTCGAGTTCGATATTCTCAGGTTCATAGCCAAGCTCATTAACAAGCTTGGCAATTATATAAGCTCTAACAATCTCCTCATCACCTCTGAATTTATCAATTTTCCAACCTTTGATTTTTTCTGAGTATTTTACTACTTTATTTTCAAAATCGTATAGAACAACTACTTTATTTTTTTGACAATCTAGGTAGCTTTTGATTAAATCAATATTCATGTTGTACCTCAAATTTTAATACTTTATTATATTTTATCATATCCGTGTTGTTTATGCTTGTGGATAATTCGGTTTTTGTTCGGTAACCATTTTCTTTTGATCCAAATCTAAAACGACCAAATTTCAACAGATTCTTTTGCTAGTATTTTTGATCTGTCTGTGACATTTAAAAAATTAAAATCATCTAATTTAGTTAATTGCTGAGTTAGTTTAAAGTCAGATTCTTTATATATTTCACGCTTCGAGTTAAAAGGATTATTGGAGGCGGAAATATTCTTTTTACCAGATAGGAGTGTCATATTCCCAATTTTACTAACATAAAATTGATGTTCTTCTTTGCTTTTTTTAGTGTAAATCACCCTGCATGATTCCTTCGTCGCATTAGCTCCTTGGAAACAATGCTGGGCGTTTAGGATCATTTGAAATATGTTTCTTTTTTAGGTTTAATTTTGTTTTGCATGTTATTATATAATTTTTCTCGAATAATTGATGGATAATAAATAGCTGGACCAATTATTTATTATCATAAAAAATATTTATATATTTTTTATACACATATGATTGACCATATTTTTTATCTTTATCTTTTGGAGTAAGAATTTCCAAATTAATAAAACGATCAATAACGCGTTGAGCTCCTGCACGTGTGAATCCTGTCCATTTTTGCACAATAGACACATTCACGATTGGTTGGCCGTAAAGCTCGGGCAAAATCATTGTAGCGCTTTCTGACGCACGCGTCCCAAGTTTTTGAATCTTTTGCATGTCTTTTTCGCGCAAAAGCGTAATTTTTCCAACTATATCTATGGCCTCATTGGCTACTTCTATAACGCCATCAAGAAAAAAATCAATCCAATCAGCAACCTGTCCATTATGATATCCAAAAAGTTTATCATAATAAAGTTTTTGATGCTTTTTTAAAAAAGATGATAAAAACAAAACAGGTTTTTCCAGAAAACCTTCTTTCCATAAATAAAATGTAATAAGCATTCTCCCTGTTCTACCATTACCATCAAGAAATGGATGGATTGTTTCAAATTGAGCATGAATAATCCCAGCCTTAATAAGCGTTAAAATAGAATCATCGGTATGTAAAAATTTTTCCAAATCAGCTAAAGATTTTTGCATCTCACTTACAGGTGGCGGGACAAATCGTGCGTTATCTGGACGGGTACCACCAATCCAACTTTGACTATTACGAAATTCCCCGGGGTTGGAAAAATGAGTCGTGCTTGCTTGACTCATTAATTTGCTATGTAGCTCTTTAACAAATCGAAGGGTTATGGGAAAATCATCAATCGTAACTCGCTTCATACCGAAGTTAAGAGCCTTAATATAATGCAAAATATCATCAACATCCTCTGGAATATTAGCATTAATTTTTGCCTCTGCCTCAATTGCATCAATCATCGTCGCATGAGTGCCTTCGATTTGACTTGAAGATGATGCATCTTTTCGAAGATACATTAATAAGAAAAAATCTGCGTCTGGTAAAAGCTTTGTAATACCGTCAAGTTTTCCAAGTAATCTTGTTGCCTGATCATTTTTCTTTAATATTCTTTCATCGATACCAAGACCGCCTTTAGGTGGAAATGGGTTGGGAATAAAAGCTTTAAAACCCTTATTTTGCTCTATATTTTTGCCTATTTCTATTATATTCATAGTTTGTATCCATCTTTTTTATAATATATACAAAGTACAGCAGTTTGTATACATTGAGTCAATAGATGTATACAAACTCACGATTTCAGTTTTACCCTGTATATTTATTAGACTTCTTTCGAAATAATTTTCGTAACGAAAGCTGATAATTTTGAGCCCACCTTGACTCGGATCAGGCGAGGCAGGCGAAAATAATGAAGAGTGAGGAAAGCGTAACAGAGTTACATTAACGAGCTGTGAATTATTTTTTAGCCAAAATTATCTGATTGCAGTAAAAAAGGTTATTTCGAAAAAAGTCTATTATATACTTCATAAATAAACTGAATATTAATGCTTATAATTATGTATTAAAGAATCGCGCAGATTATTTCACCAAGTTTTTAAGGGCATTGAGGTCTTGCTGGAGGGTTTCGAGTTTAGCTTTGATTTCAGCGTTAGTATCAGCTGGAGTCGGGGTGGTTGTAACTGGCTTAGTTGTGAGAGTGCCGGTTTTGACAAAATTATCTAAAGTTGCGAGATCATCAAAGGCCACAACTTTATTAGTTTTAGCATTAAAGAGTACTGTTTTAGCAATACCTGCTGCATCATTGGGCACGATAGACATTAACCAATAAAGGTCACCACTTATTTTCATGGGACGAGGTTCTGACAAGCTAAAGGAATCCCAGCTGTAAGAAGGAAATTCTCTTTTTATATAATCGGCAGCAGCAACTGGACCAGTGAGTTGCGAGTCTTGGCTATATTCAATAATCTCACGTTTACCAGTTGTGGCATCAAAAATAAATATTTTATAAATTCCATAAGATCGGCCGTAAGGTTCAGCCACCACAATTTGTTTAAAACCCTCGTCAGTTGAGGCGTGAAGCACAAATTCGCTACCCGGTAAGCTAACAGTTTCGATTTGATTTTTGTGCAAGAACCATAAATTGATTAATCCACCCTTATATGAATATGACTCGGTATAGTAATTAACTAATTCTTTAGGGTAAAGCCGATTGTTTTTAAAATAGCTAATTTCTTGGGCTTGTTCGGGAGTGTAATCTGTAAAAGTCCCATCTGCGCTAACCACCATTACACCAGCCCAATAAGGAACTCTAAAAATAAGACCTCTATAACTCATATATGGTACAACTGTTACCCACTCGCCTTTATCATTTTTGAGATAAATTGGTTCGCTGGAGTACTGAACAAAATATTTCTTAAGTGGTAATTGATAATGAAGATTATCAAAAATACCGATTCCCTCGGAATATTTAAATTGTTTATCTTCGATAGATACTTTTTTGTCTAAGGTATCAACATCAACCGTGACAAAACCATTAAGTTTGTTAAAAAAGTAAAGCCAAGTACCATCGGGCAAACGTGGCATAACTCTTTGTAACTTACCATCCATCATTACTATTTGCGAATCACCTAGATGCTCTTGCGGGTTTTGAAAACTATCGGATGCAAAGCGGGCTGCAACTGGCTTAGGAATTAAGCGAATTGGCTCAAAATTTGGTAAATCAGTTTTTTGATCATAATCAACCTGTTTGGAAGTAACTAATAGTCTAATCTCACTTTCTAAACCCAACATAATAGATACAACAAATAAAAATACAAAAAAACTTGCTACTATTTTTGCAGAAACTTTATTTGCAGTATTAATCGAATAATTTTGTTTATCACCAATACCCATGCCAGTTGGAGTTAATTTTATTTTTCCAAACTTACCTGTAAAATAGTAAATTCCAATTAAAATAGCCAAAATCAAAATTCCCTTAAGCGGACTAATATAAAAACTCATAATAAGCCCATGGAAAAATGGTCTAAAAAACCAAACAACTAGAAGTACAATAATTGTCCAAATAATAAACTTTGTGCTCAATTTTTTCATAAATTTTTCCTTTCGATTAAATTAATTTAAGATTTAATTTCTTTTAAAAAAACATTATTTATCGTTATCTTTGAATTAAATATTCGCGCAACTCTTTTGCCTTTTTCTATCACTAAATAGTTTGGTATATTTTTTGAATTGTCATCTCCAACATAATATATATTTAAACTGTTATCAAATCCAAGCTTTTCCTGTTCAAATGCTAAACCTGCCATAATGAGTGGGCAAGCTGGGACCCCATATTTATCATCAGAATTAACTCGTGTTAGTAATATTAATCCATAGCCTTTATTATCTTTTAAATAAATATTATCGTTCATTGTCTCAAGTTTTTTTGATAACGAGTTTTTCCTTTTGTAAAATTCTTTTTTACCCCTGTTTCTAATATGTTTTTCCCAAAAAATGATAATTTTACTTGGTAGAATTTGATTATCTTTCAAAATTTCTAAGTAGACTTTTGGTAAAGTAAATTTATTTTTTACGAAAATATTTTTAATATTACAAGTATTATTACTAGAACAAACTGTACCTATATCATTTATAAGCAAACCTAAACCAATATTCCAATATTTATTTTTAGTAATGCTAAATAATTTTACTGCTTCCCTAAAAGATTCTATAGTGCCTTCATTCAATTCAGGCGATCCATCTTGACTAATCATAAAATGACCACCACAAATCATTGAGTTATTTCTTAGAGTATTTGGGGAAATTTTCATAATAAACCTAAATAGAGGAAAGACGAGGAAAGAAGGGGACGGTTCTCTTTTAACCTGACGATTGATAAAATGTCATGAATGATACTTAATTTTTCTGCCTTCATTATATCTTTCGTCCCGTGATCCCCAAATGTTTTTACTGTAACTATTAATAATTATATCATTCACAACTATTTTTTGATATTGCCCTTGTCTTTTTAATTCACTTTTGCCTAGTTTATTATAAAAAATATCTCTAGTAATAAGATCGTTTTTCTCGCCTAAGGCATAATATCTATAACTGGAAAATTTATAGTCTAAAGGATTTTGAACTAAATTTGATCTTACACAATTTAATTCTATATATTTACCGCATTGGATAAAATACTCGTCTTTGCCCACTGGTTTACTTTTAAATCTGCCCTGCCAAAAATGACCAACCCAATCATATACTCTTTTATAATGATGAAAATAAGCTAAATTTATTTTTTTCATATAGAGCGAAAAATCCTCGGCTTTTCTAGTTTGGATTAGTTGATGGACATGATTAGGCATCAGACTATAATGATAGAGATCAAAAGGCAACTCAGTTTTAAACCTTTTAATAAGGTCTAAATAGTACTCATAATCTTCGGGTTTTTCAAAAACTCTATGCCTGTTGTTACCACGTGTCATGATATGATAGAAACTTTTTGATAGTAATAATCGGGGTTGTCTGGGCATGGTTTAATTGTATCACAGATTCAACTAAATATTAATAAGTTTTATCAATCGTCAGGTTAAAAGAGAACCGTCCCCTTGATTTTTCTCCGTCCCCTTGATCTTTCTTCATTTTTATTAACCACCCTTATCTCCGAGGAGTCCATTCTCTCGACTATGCTCGAAACAAGGCGGCCACCTTGGAGGTGGCTCGGAATCTATCAATAACTAATTTTATCAATTCTTAAATAGGTCTTACCGCCGGCGTCCCAAGTGGTTAGGAGCTTTTCGCCGATTAAACTGGTATGAGGCCTGTTGGCGTCACCTTGAGAATATATCTCTTCTGTAGAAATCAAATTGTAATTTGAATCAAAAACAAACCGTTTAATTTTGCCCCCATCTTGCGCTAAAGGCGCACCGGGATCGGCAGGAGGTGGCATCTCACCTTTTGGATAAGCATTTTCATACACTCTAGCATTAATTACTAACGTGCCTTTATCGGTATAAACCCCACTAGCCATACCAATATTTGTTTTATCAATATCTACCAGAGTGGTTTTACTTTGAACTTCCCAGCTAGAATTAAATTTAATCAAATTTACCCCGCCTTGTTGGAGCTGATTCATATTATCAACGGCAATTAGATTAAAACTCAAATCGGTTTTAATGGCGCTTGAACCGTTGCCATGAGTATAATCGCCACCACCAATATCTTTGTTAGTTAACAAGTTAAGGTCAGAATCTAATCTAAAAAGTCTATGTCCTGTGCCTGGCAAATAAAATCCTGCCGTTACTCCATTAGCTTCTGGCACTAAAAACATATCATTGGTGGGCAGGTACGGATTCATTTGATTAACAAAGGGAACCTCACCCTCTTTAAGCGTAATCTTATCAGCAATTTTAGCGAGTTTAACCTTATTTAGGTCGCGATCAACTTTTAGCACATAACCAGTAGTAGCTTCGGAAATAGAAAAAGCCAGCCAGTGGTAATTATTGGCAAACTCATGCCAATGATCAGCTACACCTTTCCCGCCGATATCATTATTGGAAATTACCGTTTTCCAGTCTAGTTTTTGAGTTGAATTACTAATATCAAATTTAGCCATTTTAATACTGCCATTACTCTCGGTTGATAATACAACTTGGCTTTGATCATCAGGCACAGCAAAAAGCCAAAGCGACGCCCCATCGATATTTTGAGTTGAAAGGTTTTGGAATTTGATATTAGCCGAATCATTATTTAACACTGTTTCATTACTCGAAGTAGTCACCTCATCATTTGCGCTCGATTGATTATTTGTATTGCTTGATTTAGAATCTGATTTTTGAACAAAATAATATACCACCATCCCAATTACCAGCGATAATAAAACTGCAATAATAATTACAATTAGCTTATTTTTCAAAAACATTTCCCTCCTTATTTTGATGTTTAATCTGGCTAACAAATCCTTTTTTATTTTAATTTCTTGTTTCTTATAAACTCTGAAATATAGATTTACTATTGTTTACGAACTACTACTCTATATTTGGCCACACCTTTGACATCAAGAATATAAACAATGATTGGATCAGGCAAGTTAAAATTAAAAGGTAAAGGATAATAAAGAGTTACAATACTTTTAGTATTAACAAGCATAGGTTTACTACCACAACAGCGTACTATAGCCCCGTTGATACTACAAACCCAGTCTGTTTCATTCCACCCTTCCAAATTGACATTAGACATCACACTATCGGGGTTCGTCATAACTGGATTTTGTTCTCCCAAATCAATCTGCATTCCATAAAAATTTTGACTAGCTAAATTAGTTGGGGTTGCCATCAAATTAAGATAGCTAGTAGATTCGGTTGTGCCAGACTCATATAATCCACTAAAGGTAGGTTCTTCTGGCGTGGAGGTATCAGAGGTGGTTGTAGGAGACGAAGTTGCTGTAGGTGTAGTTGTTGGAGTAGAAGTAGTCGATGGACTGGTTGTAGTAGCTACGGTTGGAGTAGTCGGGGGGGTTGTTGTAATAGCTGAATCTGTCGGAGTCGATGAATCAATAAGTGGTTCAGCCGGTGGGGTAATTGGTGACTCAGCGATAGCTGCGCGAATATACGTAACTTGATTAGCTCCGTATTTGTAGTCTATCACTTTTGTGCCATCTACCTTATAAATGTCTAGTTTTGATGGGCCAGGACTTAAGGGGTCATGAATATCTAAAGTCTGGGTGCCATCAGCGTTACCGGTAGCACCAACTGCTGTTACCATATGCCCGCTGGTTTTTTCCCAAGAACCATCAGCCTTTTTCTTCCAATAAGCTAGGGAAATTTCCACATCTTGTCCCTTATCTAATTCCTGAGCAATTTTAGCTACAATATTAATATCATATTCCATGACATTAACCATGTGCGTTTCTAACAATATACCATGACGGGCGGTAAAAGCTTTTTTTCCATCAAGATAGTCTTTTTTTGTATCCACCCCACCTTCATCCCATTTAAGATCGGTTTTTAATTCACTTATTAATTCCCCATCTGATTTGGGCATTTTATCAGTAAACTTATTTTCTTTAGCCAACCACAGAAGAGAGTTGGCTGTGGACATAATAGCGCACTCGTTCTTCCCCTGTGAGATATCTGGCACATCGCGATGAAAAACATTAAATTCCCTACCTAAAGTTTTAACTGTTTTTTCTTTTTCTTTAGTAATAACTGATTGTGAATCCGCGTCGTCAATAATAACAGTTGCTTCAGTTCCCTCTTGATCACTTGATAGCTCATCAACTACGGGCGGGCGATCAGGAATTTCTTCATCTTGAGCATAAGCAATACTATTAGAAAAACCACTCAGTAATCCTCCGTCCCTGTCTGGATTAGGTGAATACAAAATAGAAATATCATCTTTTTCTATAGATTTAATGGTCATTGATTGAAAGGCTGAATTACGAATTTTCTTTCCATCCCAAGACTTTAATTCTTGTGCAGTTAAAACTATTTTCACAGGAAAGTCTTGACGAGTTTCAGCATTAAAATCAACTAATTTAAAATCAAAGGTAGCGCCCTCATTGGCAAAAGTGCGAGTGTTCATGTTTTTTGTCACCCATTCTTCTTGAGTTTTACCATTGATCTGATATGCTGCAAAATTTCCATCTTTATTAAGATCCACCATCGCATTAGCGTAAAGATATTTTTGACTATCAGTCAAAAAAGACAAGGACAAATAGGCATTCTCGGATTTCTCGCTGGCATAAACAACTCTTTTAATTGTTGCCTCTTCGCTAATGATTTTAGCATCAACTCGACCAACCCATAACCATATACTCAGACCGACCAACAATAAACCTACCACGATAATTACCACCTTACGCTTATTCAATTTTAGAAAATTATACATTTTCCTCCTTAATAATTATATTACTCAATTGGTTGGGCTAGGATTGTTTGGTTCGCTAGGTTTATTTATAATATCACTGGTTTTGTAAACCAAAATATATTTGCCATCGCTAATTTTGGCTACGCCGGGATCATTGGCCGGTTTACCAGGATCGAATCTGTTGGAGGTTTTGGTAAAAGTTTTGCCATCAGAAGACGTAGAAATATTGATTCCTCCAGTAAAGAGATAATACAAATTATTTTCGTATACCACATTAGGGATAGATCCGTTGGAATAAGCTATGCCTTCATAAGTAAAAGTTAGGCCATCAATTGAAGTAGCCGAAAGAACCTTTTCTTCACTCCCAACATAAAGCCGCCAAGTATCACCTACTTTAATGACATCCGGGTCAAAAATATTAGGATAGGCAAATCGTGCCCCTTCTTCTTGAGTAAAATTAATGCCGTCCGAGGAGATCGCAGAGTAAATAGTATTTTTTTCTGTTCCCTCGATCATGGTTTTGGAAATATCAAAGTAATACAAACGGATACGTCCATCTTCCATTAAATATGGCGCTGGATCCGCTACCACTTTGTCACCTATACCATTAATAATAATGTTTTGTTTATTGCTCCATGTTTGACCTTGATCAGATGAAGTCATTAACCCAGTTTGTTCTGGCACTCCATCTTTGGAAACATCAACAAAATAAATATAAATTATGCCATCCTTATAGAGTACGTCTGGCACACTTGCATGTTCGGCCAATATTTTACTGGAATCAGTCCAACTAGTTAGCGAACTACCAATCGCATAAGAAACTTTGTCTTTATAAGGCCCCTGCTTCATAGTTGACCAATTATATTGATTGGGATCTTGATCCTTTTTCCCGGAATCAGAAGGTTGATCTTTGGTTTGATTTTCCTTAGTGGTATCACTACTTGAGCTATCAGAATCCTTGGCATCCTTGCTAAAAAGTTTGTCATAAACCAGATAACCACCCATAGATAAGACCAAAACTACTAATAAAATAATTAGAATTTTTACCCGTTTTGACATTTTATCCTCCTTATTAAACATTAATAACTCAAAGTACTTTAGATACAATACTCACAAACTTGTAATTTCTTTGTAAGCTTCAACTAGATCACTGCCATCAACATTTTAATTATACCATATTTCATGCTACCCAAAAACCATTAATATAAAGTATAGCGAATAGTGCTTGGAGAAAAATCATAGAAAATAATATTATCAATCGATATTTAGGATTTGTTATCAAACAACCAACCATAAAATATATAGGCAAAATTACTAAAACTAGCCGGTTGATAGAAACTAGTGTCCCAGTCATTATTGGTAAAAGCAGTGACAAACAAGAAAAAACTGTAATATCCCATCTTTTAAATTTAACATAGAACCAAACAATACTTACAAGTGCAATAATTATTGAACCATTGTCAATCAATGGGCGTATAAAACTACCATCAGGGCTAAATGGACTAGTCGACAAAAATCTAATAAATTGATCTTTAAAATTTGTGATAGAATCATATAATGATAATTGTCTACCCCAATTTTGGGAATCTGCTAGGAAACCCCAATAACTACCAAATTTAAATTTTAAAAATAACATATAAAATATTAGCCCTAATGGGCTAATAAGCAGATATAAAACCTGCCAAAGCTTAACCTTTTTATCGCGATAATCTTTTATAAACTGAGTTAAAAGCGCAATTGATAAAAAAATCCCTACAGTTCTGGTAGCCGAGGCAAAAGCTGCGCAAACAGCAGCACCTAAATATTTTTTTTCTTTGACAAAGATTAAGGTGAGAACCAGTAATAACAAAAACAATGATTCAGTATACCCGATCGAGAAGAAAAAGGAAAAAGGATAAAGTAGCAGTGCTAGTAAATAATATTGATCACAATCTTGATCATTAGTTAACTGATATTTTTCAAGTAGTATCTGAAAATAGTACATTGCCACAACAAAAAACAAATTTGATAAAGAAAAAAGTAGTATTGGTGTGGCAACAAAAGGTAAAACAAATTTTAAAACTTGACCAAGTATAATGAATAAAGGGAAAAAGGCTCGTGAACCCTCCCAATATCCGTCAATAACAATTGTTTGATACCAATCAGCATCCCAAACCACCCAAGTTTTCCAAAAAATATGCAAGTTTTGAAAATGTGCATCACTATTTTTATTAAACATAAAATAAGCAAAGTAGCCCAGAATAAATAAGGCAACTCGCCAAGAGAAATAATATAATAAGATTTGCTTAAATCTAATAATTTTAGTCTTATCTAACAAATTGATTTTCATAATTAAATTATATCACAACTACTTGTTTATTCATTAATAGATGTTACTATGATCTTAGTACATTGACATTTTTATATGGAGGTTTATTATGTCTAAACGTCCCGATAGATCATTACTCCCTACAAAATATGATTACTATGAATGTCGTATGATCATTGATTGTGGCAATTGTTACAGATGCGTATTTTGTGTGTCGTTTTATCCTACTCCAAACCACAAGCACAAGCAAATAGTTTTTTATAAAATGGAATGGGAGCAAATTCATTCTGATCAAGATAAGCCAGTTATTTGTATTAAAGAAGAGGATATTCTACCAGAAATCTATTTACCAGTTACAAAAGCCTTAGCAGATGCCCTAGAGAAAACTACAAAAGATATGTCTATCGATGGTTTAATACTAAGTCAAATAGGTCAAGAGAGTGTCAAAAATACTGATTATCCAAATGATCTTAGTGTATATCTACAAAATCGAGCTCAGTGTAGCTTTCGATATGTCGTAACTGGAATTTGCAAAAATCCACCCAAAGCAGTTAATTGTAAAGATTGTAAACAATATGACCATTTAGCTCCCAATAGAGAAACACCGGTCACGACAATAGAACCAGGGTATTGTTCGGCAATTGACTGGGCCAAACTTACAGTATGGGATTTTTGCGTTTTTATTAAATACCCCATTGAAGATTGGTTAGCTGAAGTACAGGCCGAGATGATTATGAGTAATCTTGCTGGACAATGGGTTATTGGAAACTGGGAAATTTTTATAGATCCAATAACTATGAAAGATAGAATTACTAGTAAAACCCTTGAAAAGTTAGAGAGGAAACAGCAATCAGAATATATGCGTGAGCCAAATTCCGAGGAATTTGGTTTTACTCCCCCCATCAGATTTATTCCCGACCCCCACTAGGGGGTTTTGTTTACAATTTTTCTTTAACTGGCTGGCCAAAGGAGATACGAACTGGAGCGGCGGAATCAATGCCCAAAAGATTAGCAGGCTTTATAGTAAATGATCCATATCGATCATTAATTTTATCAATTGATTTATAAAAATCATCTAATCTTTGCATTTTGGGAAAGATTTTTTGTTGATAGCCATTAGAACGCGATAAGTTAAATAGATGAATACTAATCTTTAATGGCTTATCCTCTAATAAATTTTCACCCCAGAGTTTTTTAATAAGTTTTAGGCAAGTTTGTGAGTCAGAAAAAGGTGCGGTTTTATAGGTTTTATGCCAACCGTCTTTCCAAACTCTAATACCAAGTCCTACCCCCTCAGCTTGCAAATTTTTATCACGCAATCGCTTGGCAGCTCGTTCAACTAGTTTTTGACAAACCTGCCAAGCCTTATCCCACCTGCGATTTAGAGGCTCCAAAACATGTGATTGACCAATGCTTTTTGGAAGTGTGGATTCGGAAATATCTATCCACCGACGCTCTCGATATTCCACTCTGGCTATTCGTCCGTGTTCCATTCGAGATGCTTTGGCGGATTCCGGGTCTTCTGTAATATAATATTGAGGACCCTCCATGTCGTATCCGTGCATCCTGAGATACCAATATTCGCCACAGATTCCCATTTTTTTACGCAGGTTCTCAGCTGTGGATAAGTAAAGATCCATAGTAGTTATAATGCCCAAATAATTTAATTGTGTTTGAGTGCGACTGGCAATTCCCTTAAGATCAGTTAATTTTTGACTTTTATAAAACTCTGCTAAATTTTCTAATTTTACCTCTACCAGACCATCGGGTTTTTGACTCTCGGCTGCCATTTTAGCGAGCCAAACATTGGGCCCAATACCAATTGATGAACGCATATATTTACCCAAATTTTGATAAATTTTATCTTTAATTTGGCGCGCCAAAATTAGTGCTGAGTTCGTATTTTGTTCGCTTGGGCTAAGTTTAATTACTGCCTCGTCCACACTTTTAACTGTAACAAATGGGCTAAAATCAAAAAGCACTTTAACTAGTTTATCATTAAATTCTAAGTATTTTTTAACATCAGCCTCTACAATAATAATACCCGGGCAAATCACGCGAGCATCTTTAATCAAGGTACCGGTTTTGATGCCCTTGGCCTTTGCCTCGTATGATGCAGAAACTATGCAACCATTGGGAGTATTTATTGGCGTAACCGCCACTGGTTTATGTCGCCACAACTGATTGGTTTGTTGCTCGCATGAGGCAAAAAACGAATTCATGTCGATAAAGAGATATTGGGTATTCCTCGGGAGAGTCATAAGGTGTTAATCTCCACTAATCTATTTTCACTAATGTCACGAATAATATTAGTGAAATTAGTGTAATAAAATTCGTGGTGGTTAATTCATTATATTCCCATCTTATCGAACAAACCCCGAACATGTCAACCCCGTACTGAGACGCTTCTGTTATTCAAAAGTGAATTTTGATAACAGAAAATATCTAGTACTGGGGTCAAGTTTTATTCTTTCATCCAAAACCAAAAATGATTTAGCAAATCTTGTTCTAGCTCGTAGCTATTGGCATGTGATAAAACTCCAAGATACGAGTTCAAGGACTGTTTTAAAGTAGCTTCTTTAATCAAACCCGATTTAAATTCTTTAACCTTCTTTTTTAGCTTACTGTAAATTCTTCTTTTTGTTTTTGTTCTAACCAATCTATATTTTGACAAAACAACATAACCCAAATAATCTATACCTTGAGTATATTTTCTAATTGAAATTTTATTTGGATGAAGTTCTAATTTTAATTTGGATTTCAAAAAGTCTTGTATTCGTGGAATCAATAATTTTAAACAATTCTCATTATTGGTAATCAAGATAAAGTCATCCGAATATCTAAGATAATATCTAAAAGGATAATTCTTATCGCAATTTACAGCGATCGCTTTTTTATGCGATAATCGATGTTTGATGAATTGATCTAATTCATTTAAGTAAATATTGACAAAAAGTTGACTGGTTAGATTACCAAGTGGAATTCCTTTTCTATTAAGCCCCCCCCCAACAGATAATCGATTTGTTGGATAACTTTTGATTATTCCGCTTATCAACCGTAAAAAATCATTATCCTTAATCTTCTTTTTTATAATCTCAAACAAGATTTCTTGATCCACTGAGTCAAAAAACTTTTTGATATCACATTTTAGAACCCAACATCTTTTTCTTTTGTTTTTGCTAACAGTATTTATCATTTTGTCTAGTGAATCAACCCCTCGGTGACTACCCTTATCTATTCTGCAAGAAAACGAGTGAGAAATAAAAGAGGGTTCAAAAATTGGGTTTAGTACCCTAAAAATCGCGTGATGTAAAACCCTATCTCTAACAATCGCTTTGTGAATTTTGCGTTGTTTTGGGTCTCAAATAGTAAATGAGGTATAGACACCATGCTTGTACCTGTGATACTTTAAATCTCGATGAAGCATGAAGATATTTTGTTCTAGATTTTGCTCAAATTCCAAAACATCTATCTTTTTGCTTTTGTCAGACTTAAATTCGTCCCAAGTAGTAAACAAGTTTTCTAAACAAATTATTTTTTCAAAAATATTAGTAAAAAATTTCATAATTAATTTTACTTTGTCATTGCGGGTAATCGAAGCAATCTGATTGTAGGATCCCTCGATAAACTCGGGATGACTCTATTGAGTCAGATCGCCACGGATTACCTCGCGATGACATAAAAAACCAAATAATAGGAGCCTCATGCAAGAATTTGATATTCCAATTTTCAAAAAAACTTATGATCTTTACAAAAATTTCTATAGTATTAGAAGTAAAGTATCTAAACAAGATCGTTATACCATCTTTTTGAGAAGTGAAAATTTGATTTTAGAAGTTTTAGAAGGGATCCTGAATGCCAGTCAACTTTCTAAAGAGAAAAAATTGCCGATTTTAGAAAAAACTAGCTTAAAATTAAATTTACTTCGAGTTTTTATTCGTTTAATGAAAGATGTTAAATCAATTGATTTAAAAAATTACGCCACAATGGAAGAAAGCGTTGACGAAATTGGCAGAATGCTTGGTGGTTGGATTAAATCCACTAAATAAACTTGATGAAATAGAGAAAGAAGTTCCGGGAGAGGACGACACCAACATTGGAGTTGCAATTGTCGTTACAGTTGTTGTTGACGTTGAACCCGTGCTCGTCAAAGTTGCCGACGTTGACATGGTTGTCACTGGAGGTCTAGATAAATTTGCTTGCTTTCATCTTTAACACCAGAAATCGAATTTTACGCCCCATAAGTATAGGGTTATATACTCTTTCTCTTGAATTTTATTTGAAAGCAGTCCGCTTTGAGAGGGCATCTTTACTAAAAGCAAGCAAGAAGTTCAATCTCTATCTATAGTCACACTCTATTGCACTCCGTAAAGTTACAATATTCTGGTGAATCAAGTGAGATATCTTGCAGAAATTAACCTTGGTCAATTTCGTATTCGCAAGATATTTTTAATATATAGTTATTTGCTATAAAAGAAAAGAGCCTCCTTGCGAAAAAATTCGCGCGGAGACTCAAGGGATCAAAAGATTTAAGTTTTCAAGTCCTCAAGTTTCCTCTTGGACTTCCGGGAGAGGACGACACCAACAGTGGAGAAGCAATCGTCGTAACAGTAGTTGTAGACGCGGAACCCGCGCTCGACAAAGCCGCCGACGCGGACATGGCCGTCACTGGAGGACTGGAAACGACCTCTGTGGTACCAGTCCTTCAAAAGCCGTTCCTTTTTGATCATGAAGATCGAAAAAGAGGCCTCTGTGACTGCCTGCTCCTCAGCTTTTTCGAACCTTTCGCCCAGCTTGGCAATTTCGTCATTCTGCGTCTGCCAAGTCATGTTTGAGAAGTTCTTTTTGAAATTGAGGAGCCGGTAACCGGCTTCAATGGACTTTGTCGCCCATGAATCCTGTTGCGACTCAAGCCACCACGTGTAGTCGGGGTCGAAACAAGGTTGGTTTTTACGATTCCTGCCACGGATTTCTTCCTGTTTGCGCAAAGAGAAACCGTTGACATAAACCAACCTCCAGTCGGCAACACCGCGCTTGTTCTCTTCGGCACACTGTTTGAGAGTGGCCTCGGAAAAATTTACAATCGGTTCAGCTTCAGGCTTATCGATGACTCCCCAGGCATCCATAACATCGAGATAACCGACAACCTTGTTGGAACCGAGAATCTCGGCGGCGATCTGCTCGACCGATGTGAGCGAACAAACAATTTTTGCTGGTATTGAAAGCTTTTCAACCCAACAAGGCTTTTTGCGAAGGAATTTTTTTAGCTCTTCCTCCCACTCGTCTCCTTTCTCACCGAGCAAATTCTGGTCCAGTTGGTGACGCAGTCCGGTATATTTCCTGAGTGCGTCGCTGAGCATGTTTCTTGACATAGTCAGCACATCCTTTCCTTGATAGTCCCTTGGAAATCCTCCCAAGAGCCTAGCTGATTGTTTGAGATCCTGAAACCCCTCGAAAATACTCGGGGCAGGCAAGTTCAGGATGACACAAATAACCAAGTAGGCTCTAAGGAAAAATTCTATAATAATTCATTTGTTAATTTACTAACATTAATAATTAATTGTATACTTTTTCTCCCTAAAGTCAATGGCTTATGCCCTAAATTTAAATAATATCGAGATTGGAGTATAATAATATTAGAATGTCATTGCAAAACAAGTTCACCTTGTCATCGACTCTGAGGTCTGAACGCTCATCACTCAGACTCAAAGAGAATATATCGAATGGTGACAATAAATTTTTCTGTTTACTCTCCCGTTTTTTAGTGATAATCTAAAGATAGGAGATTAATATTGCGACGGACAAATAAAACTTTAATATGGCATATATATTTTTAGATGAAAGTGGACAATTTACAAAACATAATCATGAAGATTATTTTGTTGTGGGATCATTCACAATCGGTGAACCAAGGAGAACTGGAAAGAAGTTCCGCTCATGGTGCAAAACAAGGTTTCCCAAAAAGATGCGCCTTCAAGATGAATTAAATTTTCTCAAAGTAATCTTGATAATAAAATCAGGATCAAAACAATAAAATTTATATCCGATCTTGATGTAAGAATAAGATTTTGTTTTTTGAAAAGACAAAATATACCTGAATATTATTGGAAGAAAAGGAAATTACAAAGTAGCATATTATATACGGAAGTTATTGGTGAATTATTGGAAACATATTTACCGCCTAACGATAAGGAATTAAGAATATTTTGTGATCAGCGTAAACTGCTAGGCGTTACCAAAAAAGAATTTCAAGATATTATTTCGGCAAAAATATTATCTAAATCACAAGCCAAATCGATTTGTACTGTAGATATGGTTGACTCACAAAAAGAGCCAAATATTCAAATTGCTGATTGGATCACTGGTTCAATTGCCAGATATTTAGAAGATAAAGCACTTGGCACAGAATTATTTGAAATACTAAAAAATAATATTATTGGAGATGGCAAAGAATTATTTAAAAATAAACAACAACAAACAAAAAAGCTCAAAAAAATTTGAGCATTTTTATTGAAGTAGCGTCTTATGAATCGGTGATCCGAAGCTTAAGCTCCAGAAACTCTGGAGGAACACCGCGGCGAATCATAAGTTATTATTGCATACTTCACTTATTACTTTACATTACTTTACATTGACTGTCAATGGTTGATAAATATTAGCATGGCTATTAAAAACAAAATTATCGAAAAAAATTTACTGTTCCCATAAAAAACGAAAACCCCTCGCTTTAACGGAACGCCTTACGGTATTCCAACACGAGAGGATTTACTTCTATTATTATATCATGCGGATAAAAAAGGGGCTGGGGACGGTTCTCTTTTTAAGGTTCAATTCGGCTTTTTATGTGTTTAGTAACATATTTGTAATATAATTTAGATATGTCTAGACTACCAAGATCATTACTTTCTCAAAGTTATTATCACATCATGATGCGCGGCAATAACCGCAATATAGTTTTCCCTAACAATGATGACCAATGATATTTTTTAGATTTAGTGAGAAAATAAAGGACAATAGTGTGCTAAGATAGCAAAATAACAAAAAGCCGAATTGTCAGGTTAAAAGAGAACCGTCCCCTAATCCCCTAACTCTCACATATTCACCAAACCCAACTATATTTTATCACAAAAAGAAAATGGCTCCAACATTGCATTGCTATTGGAGCCAAGGGAAATCCAAAAAATTTCAAGGGCAAGGATCAATGGATCTATTTGTCCAAAGGATCCAAGCCCAGAGGGCTACTTGCGCAACCGACGGAAAAACTGTCGGAGCGCCAGTGGATACCAAGACAGCGATAGCTCCAACACCACTTGCCATTGTCGTCTCGATAGAGATAAAGCACATAGCAATCGCCGTTCGGGTTGCAAAGAGGAACCATAAAATCGAGATAATCTTTCTGTTGGGTTCGGTAAAATATCTCGAGCATTGAGTTTTCCTTGTACTTCTGGTAATCCTTCCAGAAAGTCAAGAAAAACTTGAGATCGTAGCGGATAAAGTCCGTCTCCTCTACCACCAACCGACGGAGTTTCTCAAAACCCTTGATGCTCGGCTCACCTTCCTTGAGGCAGGTTTTGAAGATCATCTCGGCGAGATTGAGTTCCGTGAACACCGCCGCCCGCGAATCTATCCACTCGTTGCCTACCTTCCCATCGCCATCAAGTGGACCTCTCCAGTAGTTCCACCCCATGCCGAGACCCGGGAAGGTGGTTAGGTCGAAGGACTCGTCGAGCTGGAGCTTCCTCATCTCACCGATATAGATGAACTGACAACCGTTCTTAAGAAACTCTGTGAAGCGTTGACCTGCTTCCTTAGGTTTCTTGATCACCTCATCTTGTAGTTTTTCGCCATCCAATATCGACCAATCGACATTAGTAGCGAGTGCCTGAATGATTGCATGAGACTGAGCCGTGCCTACGGATTTACTCATGAATATCCACCTCCTTTAAGAATGTACTCTGGGAATCCTCCCAAGAGCCTAGCTGGATATTTATTCCGTAGTTGAAGTAGTTCTCGATATACTCGAACAATAAATAACCAATTAGGCTCTAAGGAAAAACTCCGTAATAATTCATTAGACTTATTACGAAATAACATTTTTACCTGCCTCGCCGGCAAGGCGGGCTA
>CAZXAY010000021.1:0-21601 GCA_964638435.1 uncultured Candidatus Saccharibacteria bacterium
GGGGATTGAAACGGATACAAAGGCTTCTGTTTGTTGCCTGTATAGCCTATGGACTCCTGATGCTCATTGGCAGTCTTGCCAACCGGTTTACCACCTGGAAAGAAAAACTCATCAGCATACAAAAGAAGGCATGTTCACGGGTATGGTTTGCACTTCGCATTATCCAGTATGACCTTGCAGGATCATTCTTCTGGAGAAGAGTGTGGGTACGCTCCCGGGCACCCTAATGGCCACTGCAAGAAGAATCACAATAATATCCTGCCACAACTCATGCGTGCAGGATACATGACAGTGGAACAATCACGTTATGGGACTGTCGACGAATTAGCCTTGTAGCCTCAGTAATATTTATGATAGAGTTTATATATGCCTGCTGTTTCAGACAAGGATATTTCAGCCTTTGAAAAACATTTATTTGTCTCAGTTATTCGCCCAGATCATGCATATCGAAAGTTAAATCGGTTAATTAATTTTGCTGCAATTGCGAGAGAACTCCAGAAAACGTATAGCCATTTAGGTCAGCCTGGCATTCCGGCAGTACGAGGACTTAAAGCAATATTACTGCAATTCTGGGAAGACTATTCAGATCGGGAGATGGAAAAAGCTTTAGAAGAAAATGTAGCAGTCAAATGGTTTTGCGGATTTGAATTATTAGAAAAGACGCCTGATCATAGTTACTTGGGGAAATTAAGAAAGAGGTTAGGAGCCAAAAACATTGCTGATATTTTTAATGATGTTAATGAAATATTAAGATCACAGGGATTGTTCGGAGATGTTTTTAAATTTATTGACGCTTCAGCCATCGTCACTAAAACTGCTTTGTGGGAAGAAAGAGACAGAGCTATTTAAAGAGGGCGAAGAAAAACTTAACAACCGAATTGTTAATAAATATACTGCTGACAAAGATGCCAAATGGGGAGCCAAATCAAGCAGTAAAATCTGGTTTGGCTACAAAAGACACTGCAATGTTGATATGAGATTTGGATTGATTGGCAAACTAGCAGTAACTCCTGCCAATGTCTTGGACTTTCAAGTATTAGAGGAAATCTGTCCAACTGATGCCATGGTTTTTATGGATAAATTGTATGATACAAAAAAATCCTATTTGGTTTTAAAGGCTAACAATTGCGCACCAGCTACCATTATGAAAAACAATAACAAATGTAAAAACAAAGATTTAGATAAATACAGATCGCATATCAGAATGCCGTATGAGGGAACTTTCTCCAGGTTACCCAAAAGAACAAGGTATCGAGGAATAGTTAAAGTATTGTTTCAATGCTTTAGTGAAGCAATTTGTCACAACTTTAAAAAGGCAGTTAGATTCCTGACTGACACTGCTGGAGCCTAACGGCTCCACAAGGAAGAATTGTGTTTAAAGATTGGGAAAAACACTGAAAATGAGATAAAAATGATAAAAGATTAACAAAAGTTAATCAGATTTAACAACAACTGACAAATTTTTGTGAATTTTTTATCAAATTATTTAAAAATTGACTTTGGCGACAGACCCATAATAGATTAGAAAAAATGGAAACCGAAGCCCACTTCTTCTGGTCGCAAAATAAAAAATAAAATTATTCCCACATCTCTCCTTATACATATTATAAGTAATATTTGTTAAAATTTAATATATCCCCATTAGTACGCTATAGCTTCTTATTGGGGATATATGATAATATAATATTCTAATATTAATCTGTTAACATAATATTTATCCCCATTAGTGCGCTATAGCGTGTTATCAGGGATAATATTTTGAGTGCATTTTGAGTGCATATGTTTTTAAAACAGACTATTAGATATTACGAGTTGATGTCTATTTTTCATCTTGATAACTGTTTAACTTAAAAAATCTGATCAGATTTTTTTGTTGAGGCAAACTATCGGTATTAAGATACGCGACAAATGGTGAAATTCCTAACGTTTGAGATATTACTGCAATTTCCTCTTTACAATTATAGGGAATTACCCATAAACTATCTTGAATTGCCTTAAATCCTAGCTCAATAATCTTTCTTCTAAAAAAATCTCTTTCAGGTTTTTTATTTTCTGGTATGTCATAGCTTACTAAATGCCAGATGCCATCCCATTTGTCAGGATATTCAATAGTAATTTCCTCGATTTGTATTCTTTTTAATAACTCCCGGCCTTTTTTAGTAAGCTCGATTTTCTCACCAAATAAATATATTATTTTGTCATTAGCAAGTTTCTTAATTAATTGTTTATATTTATATTTCTTTTTACTATTTAATGGCTTAAGTAATTGCACAATATTTGGAGCTATAATTGCTCCAGCAAGTAGGGCACACACCCCAATCGTCTTTAAAATCTCCTTCTGTCTATCTGATATTCTCATATTTTAATTATAACAAATATCCCTATTAGTACGCTATAGCGTGTTATTGGGGATATTTAATGGAGTATGACTGTTTCATAGATAGGTGATTGATATACAAAAAATGTGATATAATAATATTGATAATAGAACTTACACGTTTCAATGCTGTCATCCTGAACTTGCCTGTCCCGAGTATTCTCGAGGGGTTTCAGGATCACTCGAGATGCCGAATCGAGCTCGACATGACAACCGCGTAAGTCATAGATAAATTGAAAATATATATGAGCCGAATTTTTTCACCCTGTGGTCTGCGAAGCTGCCACAGGGACAATGATTCTAAACGCCCAGTATTGTTCCCAAGGAGCTAATGCGACGAAGGAATCATGCAGGGTGATTTACTAATAATAATTTTAGGAAAAATAAATGATAGATCTTAATAATTTGCAAAAAGAAATTTACAAAAATAAAGTAGCTAAGAAATTTAATGTTAAAGACATTAATTTGGAGTTTTGTTATCTTCATGGTGAGCTTGCCGAGGCGCATAAGGCATTTCGTAATAAGTTGCCTGACTTAGGCGAGGAACTGGCAGATGTCATAATTTACTTGCTTGGGTTGGCTGAAATTTTGGGAATTGATTTGGAAAAAGAAATAATTAATAAAGTTTCTAAAAACCAAAAACGTGAATATAAATGGATTGACGGAAAATTAATTAGGACTAAAGAAGTTGGTAAATAGAGAATAAATTATGAAATGGATTGGAATCACTGGGAGTTGGAGGGCAACAAATAAGCAGGTAGAAAAAGACGTTAGACGTGAGGTGTCTAAAATTATTAAAGCTGGAAATGGAATAGTTACTGGTGGGGCTTTAAATGTTGATTATTTTGCAGCCGATGAGGTCTTGAAGAATAATCCAAATTGCAATCAAATCAAAATATTTTTGCCAACAACTTTAGAAATTTATTCCAGACATTATTTCAAACGTGCTGATGAAGGTGTAATTACATACGCGCAAGCAAAAGGGTTGATATTACTTTTAACAAAAATAAAAGAAATTAACCCTAGTTCAATTATAGAAAATTTAGCCAATTCTATTCTTGATAAATCTTCTTATTTTCAAAGAAATCAGGACGTTGTTGATGTATCAGACGAATTGCTAGCATTTCATGTGAATTCTAGCGAGGGAGTTAAGGACACTATAAACAAAGCTAAAAAGAAAAATATATCAATAAGAATTTTTGAATATAAAATAAAGTAATTTTATAGAGGTTGAAGTGGTAGATAATTTAAGCAAACATGATTATGATGCATGCTATAAAGTATTAGATGATTTAAAAATCAGTTACAATAAACTTAAATATGATAATTATTTTAGATTGCTTAGAGATAAAAAAAGAAATGATATCAAAAATTAATAATATATTTTAGGAGAGACATATGCTAGAATCTGAGTCGAGCGATGAAATAACAGATAAAATGCCAGAAGTTGATAATATCAAACGTGAAGCAGAGCCGGTTCGACCAACGCCAGAACAAGTTATCAAAGCAGTAGAAAAGGATATTCCTTCTGAGCATTTAACCCCAATGATTGATCTTAGGCCAGATCATATCGGAGATTTTATTGGTGCTGTTTATCAATTTATGTATGATAAACATTTTGACAAGCTAGTTAATGATGACGGAATGAGCGAGGAGGAAGCTGCCGAATTAGCTGACCCCCATGCCCAAGACTATCTCGATAATAAAGGCCTGAGTTGGTACTAAAATATTTTTAAGTTTGCTTCTTTAAACTAATCTCATAGCCAACCTCCACCCGCGCTCATGCATAGGGGACGCGCTCATGCATAGTCCACCCGCGCTCATGCATAGGGGACGGTTCTGATTAAACCTGACAATTCGTAATTTTCAAATTCACCATCAAAATTATGACTGAAATCAGTTATTAATAATAGGATACATTTTTATGAATAAACATAGAATAATATTTTTTGGAACTCCGGAATTTGCGGTACCATCACTACAGATACTAATTGATAGTGGTTCCTTGGCAAGGCTCGGAATAAACCAATCACCGATTGCAGTTGTTACAGAGCCTGATCGTCCAGCTGGTAGAGGTAAAAAATTAAAGTACTCATCAGTTAAAGAGTTAGCTCAGAAGAATAATCTTCAAATTTACCAACCAGAAAAAATCTCAACTCTCAGTTCACAGCTCTCAGCTCTTGAGCCTGATGTCGCCATAGTTGTGGCTTACGGACAAATTATTCCTAAGGAGATTTTAGAAATTCCAAAATTTGGTTTTATTAATTTGCATCCATCATTACTCCCTAAATATCGTGGACCTTCACCCATTCAAGCTGCAATATTAAATGGGGATAAGGTTACAGGTGTAACAATTATTAAACTTGATGAAAAAATGGATCATGGGCCAATTCTTGCTCAGCAAGAATTGGAAATAGCAAATTCCAAAAAACAAAAAACAAATAAAATCCAAATCCCAATAGATTACGAAAATTTATCAAAAGAATTGGCAAAATTAGGTGCCGAACTTTTGATAAAAACCTTACCCGATTATCTTAATAATAAAATTAAGCCAATAAATCAAGATCACACTAAGGCAACTTTCACAAAACTAATAAATAAGTCTGACGGATTAATTAACTGGAGCGAACCAGTCGATCTAATAGAAAGAAAAATTAGAGCTTATAACCCTTGGCCAGGCGCGTACACGTTTATAAATAATAAAAGATTAAAAATTTGCCAAGCTCATATTAAGTATGATAAACTTATTATTGATTTGGTACAGTTAGAGGGAAAAAAAATAATTACTTGGTCAGAATTTATTAGAGGCCACAAAGATATTATTAATTTACTTGACGAAAAGATATTAATTTGATAATATAAGAACAAAATTATCTGCGTAGATCCGATAAGAATCTGCAAAGTCGAAAGGATTAAATGCTAAAGATCAGATTAAAAAGAATAGGTAAGAAACATCAGCCTGTTTATAGAATTGTAGTTACTGAGCACACTCAGCCTGTTAGTGGTGAGTATGTTGAAAAAATTGGTTTGTATGACCCATTCACTAAAAAAATTGATTTAGATCAAGAAAAAGCAATGGATTGGATGAACAAAGGTGCTAAGCCATCCAACACAGTCGCAAAATTGTTTGAAAAATCAGGTTTAAAACACAAATTAGTTGTAATTAAAAAATTTGCTGCAAAAAGCAAAAAACAATTAGAAGCCGAGAAAAAGGAAGACGAAGAAAAGAAAAAGCTAGAACAAGTCCAAAAAGAAGCCCAGAAGGAAGCTTTTGAAAAAGAGGTAGAAGAGAAAAAAGCTGAGGTAGAAGAGACTAAAGTTCAAGAGTCTGAAGAAAAATTACCTGAGGGGCAACCAGAACCAGCTAAAAGTGAATAGTTGACAAAAAATAGCTAGATAAAGATAATATAAATATAATCATTTTCTAGCAGCTACGGTCGAACTGCTAGCAATCAGTAATTAATTTTGACCTGATAAGGAGTATGTATGGCAGAACAAGATCAAGAGTTCGTTGAATATATTGTTAAATCAATTGTTAGTAATCCTGATGATGTAAAAGTAGCAAGAATTATTGATGAAAGAGGGGTATTACTCACACTTGCAGTTAACCCAGAAGATATGGGTAAGATTATTGGTAAAGAAGGTAGAACAGCCAAAGCTTTAAGAACATTATTGAGGGTATTGGGTGCTAAAAGTAATGCCCGCATTAACCTAAAAGTTGAGGAGCCAGAAGGTAGTACTCACGTTTCAGCTGCTACAACAGCAAGTACAAAGTCAGACGATACTTCAAGCGATGTACCAGATAAAGCTGATGATGAAGAACAAGCTACTGAAGTAATGTAATTATCACAAATCTTGCAACACAAATATCACAAATTTTAGTTAAACATAGTTAACTTCAAAAGATCGCCACAATCTTTAATTAAGCAGGCGATCTTTTGTGTAAATAGGAAGAAAAAACATGAAAATTGACATTTTAACACTGTTTCCAAAAATGTTTGAGTCGGTATTTTCCGAATCTATTATTAAACGTGCTAAAGAAAAAGGAGTACTTGATATTAACACTCATAACTTGCGTGATTGGGCAACAGACAAACATAAAACGGTTGATGATACAACATATGGTGGTGGGGCAGGTATGGTTTTAAAAGTAGATGTTATTGATCATGCACTACATGATCTAAAATTCAAAATTCAAAATTCAAATTTTCAATCAAATTCAAATGTTTTGAAATTAAAAATTCAAAATTTAAAATTCAACAACCAGTTACCTTATGTAGTTATGATGACTCCGCAGGGCAAAACATTTAATCAACAGATAGCAAAAAAGCTAAGTAAAAAACAAAAACTGATTGTATTGTGTGGTCATTATGAGGGTTTCGATGAAAGAGTTAGATATTTAGTTGACGAGCAAATAAGTATTGGTGATTATGTTTTAACTGGTGGAGAAATTCCAGCCATGGTTTTAGTCGATGCAGTATCACGATTAATTCCTGGGGTTTTAGGTAAAACACAATCACATCAAGAAGAATCTTTTTCAATGAATATGTTTGTAAAAAATTCGAAATTCGAAATTCGAAATTCGAAATTACCAACTAATCGTTGGTTAGAGTTCCCCCAATATACTAGGCCGGAGAAATACCACCCAATTTCCAAGGTATATAAAAAAGCACTCTTGGTACCAAAAGTGCTTCTTTCAGGAAATCATAAAAAGATTAACCAGTGGAGGGTAGAAAAATCTATTTGCCGCAGCCACCTGGGCAACCGCTGCAACCACCATCAAAAATGTTCATAATAATCCTTGAAGACTTATTACAAAAATATTTCGTAATAAGTCTATTATTCGACCTTATTAATATCCTTATTAATATTATACACTAATATTTTAAGTTTGCTAAACCTGTGGAAAACTTATGCAAAAATCCTGCGATATTTATTAAATATTCTCCATATAACAGGTTCGGATAACTTTACTCTGTTGACTTCTATTGACAAGATATACTAGGGGTTAGATAATACTTATAGAAGTAATTAATAATTTAATATCTCGCTATGCGAGATACAGGAGGTCAATATGGCTTTCAGTACACAATCAAAAAAGACCGGCGAAACTTACTTTTTGCACAGCAAAGAAGTAACTCTTCGTGGTGGCAGAAAACAAGTAATTTTTTATTTTGGTCGCGAAGAAAAAGAAAATGCTTGCGAACTTCCATCAGGTTATGAAGTAATGGAAAATTCACGCACTGGTCTCCCAATGCTTAGAAAAGCTAAGTAATTAGTTATATCTACAAAAGACTTACCGATATTATGTAATTAGATGGTAAGTTTTTTGTTAGTCAAATGTTAGTCTTATCATGCAATAAATCCATTGTAAATTTCTTGCAAATAAGCTATAATTGAGATATTGTTAGTTCGTTTAATGAGATTAAGCAAACGTTAAGGCAATAAAAATGTGGAAAAAGTGTACAGGAGAACCGTGTGAAAAAATCTGAGGCTTTTTTTAGTATAATGCTAATTCCCATAGATGCATTAATGATAATCTTGGGTTTTATTAGTGCATATTATTGGCGTAAATACCATGGTGATATAGTCTCATTTTGGGAATTTAATGAATATATTAGGTTTATAATAATTTTATTACCAGCTTGGATTGGAATTTTTGCAATCCAAGGACTTTATAATATCAAAAAATCACGGCAAGGTATTGACGAATTTTTTAATATTATTCTTGGTGTCACCATGGGTATCATGCTTGTGGTCGCCTGGATTTTTTTATCACGAACATACTTTTTTTCAAGATTAATAATTATATATGCATGGGTTATGGCGATTGTTTTGGTATTTATTGCGCGCAATATAGTAAGATTTATACAGCGTTATTTATATAGATATAATATAGGAGTAAGAAATTTAATCTTAGTTGGTAATAATGAAATTACTTATAGTATTATTAAATTTCTTCAAAATAATCGTAATTATGGCTATAAAGTGATAGGAATAGTTGAAGCCCATGATAAACCAACTTCAAAGGATAAAAATTATTTTAAAATTATTGGTTCAATCGAAAATTTTGATAAAATCACCAAAAATTATCAAATTGATGAGATGATTATAACTGATCCTAAAATATCCGACGAAACTATGCTTTATTTAATGCAGATTTCTGAAGAAAAGAAAATTACTTTTAGACAAACTCCCAACTTATTTGAGGTAAAAACTAGTAATGTTGACGTTTCGACTTTAGCGGGCATTCCTATCGTAGAATTTAAAAAAACTCCACTCGATGGGTGGGGCAAAATTATTAAACGGATAGCAGATATTGTTTTTTCAATTATTGCTTTGACCCTTCTTTCGCCCATATTGTTAATTGTTGCAATAATTATTAAAATAACCTCACCCGGTTCAGTATTATTTAAACAAAAAAGGATTAATCCAGATGGAGAATTTATTTTTTTAAAATTTCGTTCGATGCGTGATGGCGCCGAAAAAGAGCATAACAAATTAATTAAAAAACATGGGAATATGTTTAAACTAACAAATGATCCTAGAATCACTCCATTTGGTAAGTTTATAAGAAAAACTTCCATTGACGAATTACCGCAATTTTGGAACGTATTAAAAGGGGATATGAGTCTGGTTGGGCCTCGTCCACCAATGCCTGAGGAAGTTGATAAATATAATGCGTGGCAAAAAAAACGTCTTGTAATTAAACCAGGTATTACAGGTTTATGGCAAATTACGGGTAGAAGCTTGGCAAATTCTGATTTGACTTTTGAGGATTGGGTCAGAGTGGATATATATTATATCGAGAACTGGTCTTTATGGTTGGATATTAAAATCATTTTAAAAACTATACAAGTTGTGATTGTTGGCAAAGGAGCATACTAGAATATAGTTAATAAAGGTTAATGTCTGTTAATAACGGTTAATAATAGTTAAGTAACTAATATTAACTCTTGTTAACTAATATTAACTAATATTAACCTTTATGAAAGTAGCCTTAGTACATGAATTTTTAACACAATACGGTGGTGCCGAGAGAGTGCTGGATGCATTTTTAGAGATCTGGCCAGATGCGACGATACACACCCTTGTTTATGATGAAAAGAAGATGGGGCAATTTTATAGTAAATATCGGGTAAAAACAAGTTTTGTGCAAAAATTGCCATCTATCCCCCCAGCCGGCTACAAATGGTGGCTACCCTTTTACCCAAAGGCCATAGAGAGTTTTGACTTTTCTAATTTTGATTTGGTGCTGTCTGATAGCTCAGCGTTTGCCAAAGGTGCAAAAACGAAAAAAACAACCAGACACATTTGTTTTATGCATACACCAACTAGATATTTATGGCAAGTAACAAAGGAGTACCTTCAGGATGCGCCAATACCTAGTTTTATCCGCCCAATAATGCCGCCCTTTATAAACTATCTTAGAAAATGGGATTATCGCGCAGCACAAAGGCCCGAATATATTATTGCAAATTCAAAAGAGGTTGTTAAAAGAATCGAAAAATTTTACAACCGTAAAGCAGATCAAGTGATATTCCCATATGTTGATACAAAAAAATTTGTAATAAGTGATGGTAAAAAAGATTATTTTTTGGTAGCTGGTAGGCAAGAGCCTTACAAAAAAACAGAACTAGTTATTGAACTTGCAAATAAACTTGGGTTTAATTTGGTTGTAGTTGGTAGTGGTACCAAAATTGATGAATTTAAGAAAATTGCCAAAAATAATATTAAATTTGCTGGTTGGGTATCAGACGAAAAACTGGCAGGATTATACGCTAATTGTAAGGCTTTAATTTTTCCACAAGAAGAAGACGCAGGTATTACTCCATTAGAAGCAATGGCCTGTGGTAGGCCGGTAATTGCTTATGGAAAAGGTGGAGTGCTAGAGTCAGTAATACCTTGTGTAACGGGTGAGTTTTTTAAAGATCAAACTATCAAAAGTTTATCTAGTGCAATCCAAAATTTTAATCAAAACAAATATGATCCAAAGACAATCCGCGCCCACGCATTAAAATTCGACAAAGAAATATTTAAGAAGAAAATATTAGATTTTGTTGATAAACATTATAGTTTATAAATTAATATAAATATTTATCGGGTCAGTAGCCAAATGTGGTAATTTTCAGCCAAAATGATGTTTGACGACAGACCCTTACCATCATGTTACTTGTTACCCGCCTAGACTTGCCCGCCTTGACTCAACGAGGCAGGTATCAGGCGAGGCTGGCATGTTACATGAAATGAGGAGTACCCATGGAATTAAGAGACTATTTATTGGTAATTGGAAAAAGAATTTGGATGCTATTAATATGCTTCTTGGTAGTAGTTATAGGAGTTTATTTTTTTACAACTTCGCAACCTACAAGTTATGAGGGATCTCTAACGATTAATATAACAAAACCTGCTGAACAAGGTAAAACAACAGAGTATCAGTTTGATAAATATTATGCTTTGCAAGCCAGTGGAATGTTTGCCGAAACTGTAGTTTCTTGGCTAGGTGATCCTTCGATTATTAGTGATATATTTACAAATGCGAATCAAGAGTTACCCCAGATTGGGTTAACCAAACTAACAAAATTACTAAATCCTAAGAAGGTATTGCCATCTAACGTACAAGTTAGATATTCTAGTACTGACGAAGGTAAAATTGAACCTCTACTAAAATCTGCTGGTGACTTTGTTAAAGCTAGATCAGTAAATTTAACAAAACAAGATGTAACGAATAATTTTATAGTTGAAGTAAATGATCCTGTGGTTTTTGCCAAAAAAATATCACTAACTACTAATCTAATTATGGGGTTTATCGTTGGCATGATATTGGGTTTACTTATGGTTTTTGCTACCGAATACTTAAAATCATCGAAAAGATAATTCGATAATTTTTAATTTTTAATTTTTAATTTTGGACTATTAATTAATTTTGGGGGGTTGTGCCTCAACTTGATGGTATAAGAAAAATTAATACTAATAAAATCAAATCGATAAAAATAAAAAAATCGTTCCATTTTGGTTTTTATTATAAATTTAAAAATGTGATGATTTTTTTGTTAGCACTAATTATTAGCATTTTCGGGTTATATCTGTTAGTATCCAATGTTTCATATTTATCAAGTAGGGCAAATTTAATAAAGCAAATATATGAGGGTAAATATTTAATATTATTCCAAAATAATTCAGAGCTTAGATCTAGTGGCGGGTTTATCGGCTCATTTGCTTTAGCTCAAACTAAAATGTTTCAAATAAGCAAAATGGATATAAATACAAATATTTACAAGATTGATGATAAATATGATTATATTTTACAAATTGAGCCACCTGAGCAAATGCTAAAAACTGTTCTTGGTAAGCGAAAATATTGGGCGATGCGTGATAGTAACTGGTCACCCGATTATCCTACTTCTGCCCAAAAGGTCGCTTGGTTTTATCGGCAAGAAGGCGGCGAATCTGTTGATGGAGTCTTTGCAATAAATGCCACTGTAGTAGCAGATATATTAAAAATTACAGGGCCAATAGATATAAAACAAAAAAAATTAACAATATCATCTGATAATTTTTTTGAAGCACTTTTTAATGAGATCGAGAATAATTATTATAATGATCCAATAAATGTCACCATCAATGAGCCCAAGGAGATCTTAAAAGATATTTACCCGATACTTTTGGAAAAAGTTAAACAAAAACAATACAGATGGCAAGTTTTAAAACTTATTATCAAAGAGTTTCGAGAGAATCAAATACAATTATTTTCATCAAATCAATTGTTAGAAAATAATTTTAGATGGTTTGGTGTTGCAGGAGAATATAAAAAGGTTAATAATCCAGATTATTTAAATATTAACAATGCGAACATCGGTGGTAATAAAAGCAGTTTTAGTATAAATCAAAAAACAAGTCTAAATGTTTTTGTTGATGACAATGGTACGATAACAGATACATTAAATATTATTAGAATACATAGTGGCAACGATATTTGGCCAGACGGAGATAATATTAGTTATCAAAGAATAATCGTGCCAGATGGGGCGATATTGATTAATGCAGAATTAGATGGGCAAGATATTCTTAAAGATGTAGAAATTACCAAAGAGTCAGGTAAGACAGTTTTTGGGTATAGATTTGATACTTCAGTTGGTCAAACTAAATCAGCAAATATTACATATCAATTACCTAAAAAAATAAAAAATATAAATGATTACTCACTTTATTGGCAAAAACAATCTGGCGTAATAAGTGATGATTTACAGGTTATTACCAATGGCCAAGTAATTTTTAGCAATGCAATTAGAACTAATCTAGAGCTCAAATAAAATAGTTTGGCTCTTGACAGCAATTATTGGCTTTGTTACGATAAAGTCGGCTGATCCACCAGAATCCTCTGGCTTACAAGGAGGTAACAGGAGAAGCCATGAACACTTTATTTCTTACAAAACAAATCGGCAAAAAGAATATCATCAAGATAGTCCTATTTATAGGATTATTTTTTTTAATACTAGCCCTATCATTTAAATTAATTCCTATTATTAAAGATAATCCAATATTAATTAGTAATAATAAAGAGATATCAGAAAAGGTAGCATTAAATAGTAATGATAAAGGATTAGTAAAAGGTCTATCAACTCAACAAATGCCTGTGGATAACTCAGATGATACAAAAACAATTTGGCAAGACTTTATTGACGAAAGGCTGGAATTAACCCAACCAAAAGTAGCTTTAGCTGCATCTACTGATCAAAGTGATAATTTCTCTAATAATACCACAATAAATCAATCAGATAATCAATTAACATCTCAACAATCTACTCAGACATCGAATCAACCAAACCAATCAACAAGTTTTACTATCACTAATTTTCAGCCAAAAGATAAGTCTGGTTTTACGCAAGGGGATAAAATTATTTTTAAAGTTGAGGCCAAAGATACGATTAACACAGGGTTAATACTTTATAAATATTATATAGATAGCCAGCCAATATCTGATTGGACGGATAAAAATAGCCTTGAATGGGTGACTACTAATACATCTGCTCCAGCTAAACATACCGCAACAGTAGAAGCAAAAAATATTAAGAGTGTAATTATTAGTCAAACTAACGAATTTTTTCTTTACTTAAAACCAATCGGGTTTGAGTGAAAGGTTACCGAAAGTTAATATTAGTTAATAAGAGTTAATAATAGCTATAGTACATATTCTATCGCAATAGCGATGGGATAAATAATAAGCCATTCATCTTATTTACGGGTTACATCTGTGTAATCTGTGGAAAAAAGATCAGTGGTAAACCTTTGAAGCAAGTAATTAATAATAATTAGCTTGGTCGGTCAAAGGTAAATAAATCCATGCACCTCAATAAGGTGCTGGATAAAGTAAGAAAGGGTAAATAAACCATAGAAAATACATATAACCAGTAATTCTATTTGTACTAAATATTTGGTACGGATTATAGATGATAAACTGATACGCTGCAAAATCTATTTTAAGTTTCATATTTACAACCCTAAGTTAGATAAGGTTAGGTTTTATGTTGATTAAAAGAAGTCAAAAAATTATTACATTGTTGTTGATCTTTGCTGTAGTATTTAGTCAAGTAGTAGCACCATTTACAGCAAAGGCTGAGGAGAAATTAGAGCCACCTACGCCAGTTGATAGTGGTGAAAAAGGACCAGGTCCTGGTGATATGACTAGCAAAATGGCGGATACGCCAACTATTCAGCAAACAGGATCAAACCAAAACCAATCTGGGCCCGCTCAGTCTGTTAGCTTATTCCAAACTGACTTATTTTCTGGTAAAGCCTCTACATCAGTGCCAATTGCTATCCCAGCAGGCCGAGCCGGTATGCAACCATCAATCGCGTTAGGATACACTTCGTCTAACGAAAATGGTTTAGCTGGAGTAGGCTGGGGGTTTGGCCTAGGTTTAGTTCAAAGAGATGAGCGCAGGGGTTTGACTGACCCAGAATATTATGGCAGCAAGGATAGTTTTATAGTTAACTTTGCTGGTGCCTCTGGAAAACTTGTTAGAGTTTCTGACTATATCACAGATGGTGGTGGATATTATGCATTTAAATTAGAGTCCGATCCATCAAGTATGGATATTTATTATCATCCTGATCAATACTGGCGGTTTCATGATAAATCTGGCAATGATTACTATTTTGGCCAAAATTATAATGCTAGTAACCCTAATAAAATTTCCAGACAAGCCCATCCTGATAATGTTTCTTTTATTTATGCATGGTATCTTGAAAAAGTAGTTGACGTTAATGGTAATTATTATGAGGCAGAATATCAAAAAACAACTGATAATCAAATTAAATTAACGAGAATTAATTATACAGGCAATACTGTTAAAGGTGATCAGCCAGCATATTCGGTACAATTTGCGTACGAAACCAGAGCTGATAAATCAATTAATTATAAACTTGGTTATAAGCAGATAATTAGTGAGAGGCTGAGTAATGTTTTAGTACAATATGGGCAACAAAATATCAGTTTATATCAATTAAATTATGATCCAAGCCCACAGACTAATAGATCTTTATTAAAACGGGTTAATGTTTATTCAAGAAATGGTGCGAATTGGGAAGAATTGACTAAGCCAGTTGAGTTTGAATACAAAAATAATTCAAAGAGTTGGGTAGAGGATAACTCTCAAATTCTCCCAACGGCTATCTTTAAAAGTAATTATCAATATATAAAGGATCAGGGAGTGAGATTCGCTGATCTTAATGGAGATGGTTTAATTGATGTTATTAAATCTTATAGGCCAGCTGGGACAGATGAAACAGGTCCAGAATATGGAAATTATTATCAAATTTGGATTAAAAACAAAAACGGTGGCTGGGATAGTAATGAAACAATGAGAACCAACCTAAGAGATATTCTTGCTGGAACAGTTGGATCGCTTTTCGCTGGGTGGACAGGATATAATAATTCAGATTATGGTTTGAGATTGATTGATATCAATGGAGATAATAAAGCGGATTTAGTTGCAGCAAGGGCTGGATCAATCAGTATCTGGATTAACAACGGGAACGGGTGGGCAAGAGATCCAAATTGGCAAATGCCCTATTATTTTACTGATTGGTCAAATTCTCAATGTTGTGGGTATACCGATCAAGGATTGAGATTCGGAGATGTTAACGGCGATGGTAGAGTAGATCTAATCCAAGGATTGACTCATGATGGAGGAGGATCATGGTTTCATGTATGGCTTAATACAGGTAGCGGTTGGAGCGAAAATTCAACATGGACAAATAAATATATAAATAATATAGGTGTACCTTTTATCAGTTGGCAACAAAATGGTCCACAATGGGATCAAGGCCTGCAATTAGTAGATGTTAACGGAGATGGATTAGCTGATTTTATTAGAGGTTTAAATGATAAACAAGGTACTGAATATCGTGAAGTTTGGCTTAATAATGGTAGTGGGTGGATAAAAGCTAATTATAGTTTACCAAGTTGTTTTATTGGTTGGTGGAGTTATTCATTAGATCAAGGTATGCGTATGGGTGATGTTAATAGCGATGGGTTGCTCGATTTGATTAGAACCTATGATTATCAAGGACTAAAACGCGATGTTTGGCTTAATAATGGTGCAGGATGGACTAGAGATACAAGTTGGTCAGCAAGTATTCCAATTGATTTTGTTAATTGGACTGGGGCAACTCAATACAATGGAGTGGAATTATTGGATATTAATTCAGATGGATCCATGGATTTTGTGCAAGGATATAATAGTACAATCAGATCTTGGGCCAATCAATCTACTAATGCTGATCTACTAGCCAAAATTACCAATAGTCTTGGTGGCGTGTCAGAGATTGATTATATGTCGACTTCAACTTTTGATAATAATGATACTAGCGGCGTGCCAAAAATGCCGTTTATTACTCAGGTTGTTAAATCTATCACAAATTCAACTAGTTATTTAACTGAATCAGGCACTAATTCATTTTCATATAAAACAGAGTATAGCTACGAGAAAGGTTATTATAACACTACGAAACGTGAATTTTGGGGCTTTGGTATCGTGACTGTTAAAGATGCTCAAAATAGATTTTCTAAAACATTTTTTAAACAAGATGAAAGCGATGGTATTTTTAAAGGCAGAATTGCGAAAACGGAATCTTATGATGGTTCTGGTCAACTTTTTAATACAATAACTAATAATTGGGTATCTGTAGGTAAATTTGCAAATAAGGTTTATGACAAATTATTAGAGTCATCAGTTACCGATTATCGTGATATTAATAGCGAAGGTGGAGGAGGAGTTAAACAAACTAAAGTTGCTTACGAATATGATAGTTACGCAAATCCAACTAGAGTGATTAGTTATGGTGATACAAGTATTTCTAATGATGAAAAAGTAGTGGTTAACGAGTACAATTTAACTACAGCAAAAATTTTAAATTTAGTAAAAACAACCAAGGTATATGGTTTGTTAAATTATAATACCAATAATGATGTTATTAAAAAATCAGAATATTATTATGACTATTCTGATAGTCTAGATGCAACGCCCCAACAAGGTTTACTTACTAAGCAAATAGTTTCCAATAATATCGGCGATAATCCAGTTACAAGAATCGAGTATGATGATTGGGGAAATGCTAAAAAAACACTTGATGCTAAAAATATTCCTATTGAAATTGAATATGAAAACACACTTCATCAATACCCAGTAAAAATAAAGCAAAAAGTTAATGACACCTTAACATTAGAAACTACCACAACATATGATCTTGCTCGGGGTTTAGCGCTAAGTTCTACTGATGCAAATGGGTTAACAAGTCGTAGTGAGTACGATTCATTGGGTAGAGTAATTAAGCAATTTAAACCAACTGATACAACAAATCCAACAGTAAAAAACGAATACATTTTAAATAATGGTATTCCAAGAACAGTACAATATACACTAAATACAGATGGTAATTATATTGATAGTAAAACATATTACGACGGGTTAGGCAGAACTATCGCTAGTATATCGCTCGGGGTAGATAAACCAGACGGTTCAAAACGTTACATTGTCTCTGGCAGAGTTGGTCATGACAACTTAGGACGTGCTGATTATCAATATCCATCTTATAGTGTTGATAATTATTCAGATAGTGTAATCTCCTCGATACCTGCTTCGTCATCTAATACCAAAACAGTTGTTGAATATGATTATATGGACAGGGTTAAAAAGACATATTTTGCTCCTGGAACTGTAGACGAGGTCCAGTCATATAATATTTATCGTATAAGGACAGGATTATTGCCAACAGATACTTATTGGGAAACAGTAACTTTAATGCGCAAGCCTTCAGAAAGTACCTGGACACATAAAACATGGAGTTTTTACAACGCATATCAACAATTGGTTAAGGTTCAAGAATTAAATGTCGATGGTAGTGTATATTCGACTACAAAATATGAATATGATGCAGCTGATAATTTAGTTAGCGTTACTGATAATAAATTAAACAAAACGCAATTATTTTATGATGCACTAGGTAGAAAAACAAGAATGATCGATCCAGATATGGGTGAGTGGAAATATTATTATGATATTAATGGTAATTTAACTAAACAAATCGATGCTAAAAGCCAGACAGTAGAAATGCAATATGATAATCTAAATCGTCTAACAAACAAGGTTGCTAAAAATTCAGCTGGTGCAACCGATAAAACCGTTAACTATTTTTATGATACATACCAAAATGCCTCATGCCGTGTGAACAATTCTTATACTAATAGTAGTTACGGTTCGCTTTGTGCAACTAGTGATGGTGTAACCACTACTAAATTTTGGTTTGATGAGCTTGGTCGTGAAGTCAAGAATCAAAAAACACTTGACGGCCAGACTTATGAAATCCAAAAAGTATATGATAGTCTAGATCGCCTGATTAAGGTAATTCAGCCTGAGAATCCTAAAAATAATATTGAAAACAAAAATGATGAAATTTATTACACATACTTCAATATTGGTGCTATAAAAACAATTACTGGTAAAGAGAATGGGCAAAGCAAAATCTACGTTGCAGACGTAACATATAACGAACGTGGACAAAAAGAAAAAATCACTTATGGTAATGGTACTAATACAACTTATAGTTATAATCCAAATAATCAATTACTAAATAACTTAATTACTGCTGATTCCAGTGGAGTTAGAAAGCTCCAAGATCTTTTTTATGATTTTGATAAAATTGGTAATGTATCAAAAATTACCGATAACTTAGACAATTCACGTACGCAAAATTACCAATATGATAATTTAAACCGATTAACTCAAGCCAAAGGAAGCTACGGGACTATCGGCTATACTTATGATGAAATTGGTAATTTAACTGCTAAAGGTAGCACGCAATACACCTATGGCGACGGTACTGCTGGCCCACATGCGCTAACTGGTAAAACAGAAGGTGGCCAAACTAGTAATTATGGATATGACGCTAATGGCAATATGACCAATCGTAATGGTGATACCCTAGTCTATGATAGTGAAAATCATATGACTAGTGCCCAATATACTGATAATTCACCTAAAATTACTGTTGAGCTTAAAAAGGGTTGGAACTTTTTTGCTTTACCTATTGATTCCACTAATAAAAATATCAGTTCAATTTTATCATCTTTAAAAATTGGCGAGGACTATGACCAAATTTCACAGTGGAATCCCAATACGCAACAATATGAGCATTATGCTAATTTGGGCGGTGATAGTTTTACTGCTTTAGAATATGGGCGTGGTTATGCAATAAATGTTTTAAAAGATAGTGTAACTCTTACATTTGAAGATGATATAAAAGTTCAAACGACCTCAAAAAATCTCAAAAATGGCTGGAATGTCATCGGCTCGGTTATTACAGATAATCAAACTAAAGAACAATTTTTAGCTGAGATTGCTAACAGTAGCGGTGCGCAAGTATTTAGATATAATCCCGAGAGTTTTGCTTGGGAATTTTGCGGACGTGATTTTAATGAAATTGAGCCTGGTAAAGGTTATGCAGTATATTTACCACAGGATACGACTAGAAATATAGTCGTTACAGCTTCGACTAGCAAAAAAACTACTGATTTTACCTATGATGAGAATGGTGGACGTATTAAAAAAGCTAGTAGTGGTACCACCAATATCTATTTGGGTCCGTCGTTTGAACTAGAAAAAACCAGTAGCACAACCAAAGTAACTCAAAATATTTTTGAAGGCGATAATCGTATAGTCTCTAGTAACGATGGAACTGATTATTGGTATCACCAAAATCATTTGGGTTCAACCGATGTGATGACAGATGTCACTGGTCAGGATGCTAAAACTCGGGTGGAATATTACCCTTATGGCCAAACATTTAAGCAAACTGGCGATACAACTTTAACTAAATATTTATATACTGGTAAGGAGTTAGATAACAGTACCGAACTTTATTACTACGGCGCACGTTATTACGACCCCGGCCTTCAGCGCTTTACTCAAGCCGATACTATTGTCCCTTCTCCTAGTGATCCCCAATCCTTCAACCGCTACGCCTACGCCGCCAATAATCCAATTATATACACTGACCCAAGTGGCCACTTTATAATTGCTGCAGCAGTATTATGGGGTGCATTGATTGGTGGTGCTAGTGCTGCGGCCACGGGTGGTAACATAATTCAGGGAATAATTGGTGGTGCAATTAGTGGAGCTATCTTTAGTTATATAGGTGGGTTACATCTTTCTGGAATCAATGCGGCAGGTGCCCATTTATTAGGAGGGGCATTGTCTGGAGGAATCAATGCAGCAATGGCTGGAGGGAATATAATGCAAGGTATGGTTAACGGGGCTGTTAGTGCTGGAGTCAGTAAATTGCTGGGATCAGACAAGATAGGAATTAAGGATTATTTTGGTAGGGCTGGAATTGGCGCCTTGTCAGGTGGTATTACTGCTTTGGCTATGGGTGGGGATTTCGCTGAAGGTGCAAAAATGGGATTTATTACATCATCTATTGCATATGTTTGTAATGACGTGAAAGATTATTTAGAATATAAAAAAATTCAAAAATACGTTGATGCAAACGGAGGGCCAGCAGTAGCAAAAAATAAAGTTACAGAAGAATATGAACGTATGCAAAGATCGCTTGAAAAGGATTTGACCGGTGTTGCGATTAAAGATGCCAAAGATTTATATAAAGGTCTTAAATCAGGTAAAATATCATTGCCGCTAGAAATCATAGAAAAAATAGATACAATTCTAGCAAAATGTTTAATTATAATGAGCTACAAACAAACATTGAATAATATAGATTGGTATATGAAAGCAAGGCATATTTATCAGCATTATGATCAAAACCCCAAATTAAGATACGACTTAGTTCCAATTGAAATAAAATCAGAGCGTGATTATTCTCCAGAATTTAATAAAATTAATGCCGCATATCATATTAATTACCCTTAAAAAGTAAAATGGGGCGGTCATATTTATAATATATTACCACTGTTGCGTAATTAAACCAATAAACTTTTAATACTTAACAATTTTCGACCAAGCAGTTTGTTAACAAAAATACCCAGTGTAAAACTAAAAATGATTCCCATAATTCTAATAGCTAGCCCTTGAAGATTTTTAGCTTTAGTTTCTGCAAGATTCATATGTTCCTTTAATTGAGAAAAGACAGTTTCTATCTTCCCCCTTGATTTTAATAATTTTTTCTCAATCCAATTGTTCTTTTGTTTTTGATTTTTACGATAAGCTGTAACTAAGATTTTGTTTTCATCTTTTAATTCTTGTTTGATTGCTTCTTTAATATATGATTTGACAAAAACTACCTTTGTTTTATAATAGAAACAGGAGAATAAAATGGACAAAAAAGATTTTATAGTTGATTATACGAAACAGGGTGAATCTATATTTAAACAACTAGACAAAATTATCAAGGTGCAAGTCGATCAAGGTAAAAAATTAAATGCTATATTGGAAATGGTGGCCCAAAATACAGAAGATATAGGATTTATAAAAGGTATGTTAAAAAGAAAAGTTGATTTGGATGAATTTGAAGCCTTGGAAAAACGCGTAGGGTTATTAGAAGGTAAATTAAGAACAGCTTAATCGTTCATTAATCACATATAAATTCACAGGAGGATCCTAAGATGGGATCTTTTTATTGACACAACTAGTTTGTTTAATCTGAAGTGGAAATGGGGACGGTTCTCCCACTTCGCCCCAATAGGCTACGAGGGACAAGTCTTTTAAC
>CAZXAY010000022.1:0-20197 GCA_964638435.1 uncultured Candidatus Saccharibacteria bacterium
GATCCGAGTCAAGGCGGGCTCAAAATTATCAGCTTTCGTCACGAAAATTATTTCGGAAGAAGTCTAATATGTAAATAAATTATATATAAGATATTACTAACACTGAAATAATAATTGATATTGTTAAAATTACTAAAATCGATATTAAGTTGCAACCACTTTTAAACTTGCCATCTTTATCGAGTTCTTGATAAAATTCTTCCTCTAGTTGTTTGTTGGGCTTATTATTCATTATTTGACCCATGATTTATTTTAAATTTTTTAGCTAGCAAATCTTTGATATCATTGATTTCTTCACACTTAAAATAATGGCATAACCACAAATAGACTGACCCTCCTAAGATAATTGAACCACAAATTTTAACAAACACTCCCCAAAATCTTTGCATATCAACAATCGAACCAACTAGTATTTTTCCAATTTGAACAAATATTATCATAACCAAAGTTGCGACAATAAGTTTTGAGATAAATTCTAGAAGACTATTTTCTTTATCTTTAAATATTATTAGCTTCTTTCTTAATAATAAATAGAGCAAACTAAAATTAATTGTTGAACCAATGGTAAATGCTAAAGCTAAACCAGCAACCCCCATAAAATTACTAAGAATGTATCCTAAAATTATGCTAATTAAAAATGATGTAATACTAATAATTGTCGGGGTTTTAGTATCTTGAAGGGCATAAAAAGCACGAGATAACAGGGGTATTAAACCTTGTGCGGCTAGCGATAGAGCAAAATATCCTAAAACATTTGCTGTTGTAATGGTTTGCTCCCAACCAAAGTGGCCAGACCCAAGAATAATTCTAACAATCTCTGTACGCAACAAAATAATTCCTGCAGTAGAAGGTATTAAAATAAACAATATTGATCTAATACCTTTAAGTAGATATTTATTAAATTCCTCTAGATTGTTTTGCGAAAATGAGTTAGACAACGATGGAAATATCGCTGTAGCAAAAGATGATCCAAAAACCACCATAGGCATTGTTTGGATATTATCAGCAAGATTAAACATTGCTATCGAACCTGCTCCTAACGAAGAAGCAATTCCAGTATAAACTAATAGCATTGCTTGCATTGCCCCAAGTCCAATAGTTCTAGGGATCATAAGTTTAATTATTTTTTTAACACCCGCGTCAGCCCAATCAAAGACTAATTTATAACGAAAACCTAATTTGATTGCAGTGGGCAATTGGATCAAAAAGTGTAAAAGGGCACCGATAATTACACCATAAACTACTCCCCTAACACTGTATTTATCAGCAAGTATTATGGTAGAAAGAATAATTGATAAATTATACACTAATGGCGCCAAGGCGTAAGCCAAGAATCTTTTAAATGAATTTAAAACTCCACCGATAATGTACGATAAGCTAAAAAACAATGGGGATAAAAGCAATAATCGAGCTAATTCAACAGTTGATTCTTGTTTTGCAGGAGTAAAATCTGCTACTAAGAGATTGATTAATCCTGGCATAATAAAATAGAGAATTATTGTTGAGATAATAACGGCCAGTATGGCAATATTTAAAAAAGAATTGGTTACATGCCAGGCTTTTTTGTTATCTTTGGCTAAATATTCAGTAAAAACTGGGATAAACGCAGCCGAAATCGCACCGAGAATTAGCAAGTTAAAAATAAAATCAGGGATTCTAAAAGCAGCATAATATGTGTCTAGCGTTGAAGTAGGGATTTTTTGAGCTAAAAAATGGTCTCTTATTACGCCCAAGATATTTGAGATCAAAAGCGTTATAACTAAAATAATTGTAGCACCTTTAATCGAGTTTGCTTGATTAAATAATTGTTTGAGTTTAGCCATTTTAATTTATTTTAAATGAGTTAATAATTAAATAAAAATATGGCAGATAGTCGCTATATTTACCTTCTTTAGTCTTGCATATAAGTTGATAGAACTCACCATCGTGATATATATAAATATCTTTAGCCTTGATTCCTCCTATTTCTTGATACTGCTCCTCGGTAACCCAATTACCATCAATATCACCAAGTTTACTTACAGAATTTAATTGATATTCGGAAGCCTCAGCAAGAGTGCTTATTTTATAATTTTCTACCCTATTATTAATAAAATTGTACCAACTATCGGCTGAATCAATTTTTGTTTCACTGCCTAGGACGTAACGTATTATTTTTACACTAGCATAAATATCTTGATTTTTATCAGATTCAACTTGATCTTTAGCATCGTAAAAATAAACGATATTTTCTCTTACATCTGGCTTGGTAACATTTTTTTGGCCACCCAAGTCTGATTTAAACCAACTTTTTGGATAATTAATTGTAATGTTATGATCAGTATTTTGGTACTTTTGGCTTTTAATTTCATCCTTAGCAACAAGACTAGATGTTTGATCAACAAATGACAACTTTGTATCATCAACAACCACATTAGTTTTATTATTATATTTTAATAACATATAATAACCCAAAGTAATTATCGTAATACTAATTAATAAAAAAATTAATTTTGAATTTTTCTGCATTTTTTAACTCCACTTCGTTAGCCTTAATTAACTTAATATTTCTATCCCATATTGCAATCTTTTTAATGACTCCTTTTTACCTAACGCCCAAAGCATTTCTACTGGTGAAGGAGATTTTTCAAGTCCTGATAAGGCAACTCGTATTGGCCAAAAAACATCTCCGTTGGTTAGCTTGTTATTGCTAATCACATCCAATAAAATTTGATTCAGTTTATTTATTGATTGCCAATCTGAATTTTTTGTAGCTTGTAACTTGTAGCTTGTAACTTGTAACCCCTTTATGGTCGTTTTTTTTGTAGATTTTTTAAAAACTAAAAGCTTTGGGTCATATTTAATCTGCTCAATAAATGGTTTAGATAATTCTTCAAAATCACTAAGTGTGACCATCCTATCTTTGATAACCGCAATGATTTTATTTAATAATTTTTTATCAATTTTATTTATAATCGATAACCGATAATTTGTAATTAGATTTATCAAATCTTTATTTGATAAATTTTTAATATAATGGGAATTAAAGTGATCAAGTTTATTTATGTCAAAAACCCCACCGGCTTTGTTAACTTTAGTAATATCAAATTCCTTTATTAACTCTGTTAGCGAAAAAAATTCTCTATTATCCTTGGGATTCCAACCTATCAGGGCAATAAAATTTATTATTGCTTCTGGCAAATACCCCCTTTTAATAAATTCTTCAACCGAAGCTGCTCCGTGACGCTTTGAAAGTTTACTTTTGTCTGGTGATAAGACTAGTGGAATATGGGCAAATTCCGGCACTTTCCAACCAAAAGCATTGTATAAAATAATATGTTTAGGGGTTGATGGTAACCATTCTTCTGCTCGGAGTACGTGCGTAATATTCATCAAGTGGTCATCAACAACGTTGGCTAAATGATAAGTTGGCATGCCATCCGATTTTATTAATACTTGATCGTCCAAATTGACATTATCAAACTCCACATAATCACGTATTAAGTCAGTAAAACTGGTTTTGCCCGATGGGTTTACATTTAGCCGAATCACATATGGTTTATTAGCGTTTAGTTTTTTATTTACTTCTTCGCCTGTTAAATTTAAACACGTTTTGTCATACATTGATGCTTGTTTATTTTTAATCTGTTTCTCGCGCATATCTTTTAGACGATCTTCAGAACAAAAGCAATAATAGGCGTGACTATCTTCGATCAATTTTTGAGCATATTCTTGATAGATCCCCAATCTCTCAGACTGTGTATATGGCGCATATCTACCACTTTTAGTGGGAGATTCATCAAATTCTATACCAAGCCATTTCATACTCTCGGTTAACCTCTCAACTGAACCTTCAACAAATCTTTTTTGATCAGTATCCTCAATACGCAAAATAATCTTGCCAATATAATGCCTAGCAAATAAATAATTGAATAGCCCTGTCCTAGCACTACCTATATGTACCTCGCCCGTTGGACTCGGCGCAAATCGAACTCGAACTTGCTTAGACGTTTTCATAATCTTATTTTATCTCAATTCATCTCTGATTACAATATCAAAAATTTATATAATATGATAAAATTATGTTAGCAAAATACAAGGAGGGGAGTACATTGAAAAATTGCACGATTTTGGTGACTATTTTTGTATTATTGACTCTGGGAATTACTACTGGATGCGGTAGTACGCCATTAACAACATCAAATGCCACAGTTATAGTTCAAACAAAAGAAAACTTGAACCTTACCTTCATATATGATCTCAATGATCCGATTAGGGAATACGAGCCTATAATAAACCTTACTGTTTACGTGTACTGCACTAACAATAGTTCTCCCAACTACACAGAAACCACGGATTCAGATGGGAGAATCTACCTTAATGAAATACCAAAAGGTGAATACGGAATAATAATTGCCGATGAATCATGGATAAGAGTTTCGACTATCTATATCGACCACAGCGATATCAAATCTGATATAACAGTCTTGACATTTCTCACTTCACAATATGACAACCCTGAGTATGGAATTTATCTTAAAAAGAAATAATTACTTACCCCCCTATACCCACAAACCGGCGCATTCACCATGCGCCTTTTTTAATAACACTACTTACGCAAAAAGTTATTGTTCAAACCTGTTAAGGCTTGCCCTGAGTATTCTCGAATGGTGAAAACTTCTCACGGAGTTTACCCCACCTTAGCGTGGGTTCGAAGGGTAAAGTTCGTAAGTCGTGTAATAACTAATCTACTAGATAAAATTTGTAAAATACATTTTGACGCAGTTTACAGCGATCGCTTTTTTATGCGATAAAATTACAGGTTAAAATGATTAACTAATTTTTCTTGTAAGTCAATTTCCTTAACTAACATATACGTGACATGAGGCCAAATTTTATAGGTTTCTCGGATTATATCTATCTCTTTTTTACATGGATAAGGTAAAACAAAAACACTTTTTTGTAATTGTACAAAACCAAGTTCTTTAAGTTTGTTTCTAAGAACGTCCCGTGCCACCTTTTTTTCTTCTGGAACGTCAAATATAACCACTCTCCAAAGTCCATCCCATTTTTCTGATTTTTTAATTTTTAAATTTTCTAATTGATAATAATAAGCTTTTTTAATACCATCTTCGACTAATTCTAATTTTATTTGATCACCTACTTCAGAGATTTTGATCCATTTACGTGCTTCTAATCTTTTCAATCGTTCTTTTAATCGATTTTTATTTTTCAAATAACCTTTCAATAATTTTGTAGGTAATTTAGGATCTAAAGTCGAAAGGCATGTTATCCCTCCTATCTTTAACAACCACAACAGTATTTCTTTATTGGCAATTGGTTTTTTCATATTTAATTATATTATATGCTATCGCAGAAAAAAGCGATAGCATTAAACTGCGACAATTCAATATTAAATTAATATATATTTGTAACAATTATCATGGGTCTGTTGCCGAATGTGCTTTGGGAATGAAAGTTAATCACATTTAAGCGAAAACTTTAGTAGACGACGATGCCTATTAGACATGATAAGCAGAGGAGTCTAATAAAGTTTGTCCTTCGACAGGCGCAGGATGGTGAGCAAAGTCGAACCACAGCCAAAGGTGGTAATTTTCAACCAAAATGATGTTTGGCGACAGACGTAAATGTTAAAAATTCCACCTTTAGTTTAACAAACAGTGGAATTTTTTTTAATCAATCTAAATAAATAGTTAATCTTTATAGGGCTCCCACTGTAAATGTCTTAAAACTTGTGTAATTACTCTTTTCTCCATCAATTATCGATTGGTTTAAATCTGTTGGATTGTCTCTCATACCAACATTTAAACTAGCAACAGTATAATCACCGCTAACTCCTATTTTTGTTGCTTCGACTATCTCAGTGGGATTTTGACCGGCTGGTACCCTATAGTATTTATCTCCAACCCATTTTGAGGTTGGTATGATAATTATCCTGCTTGTCATATAATATCCGTTAGCATCTTGAAAAGCTTTAGCTGTGGTTGGTTCTGCAAAATCGATAGTTAAAACTGCATCTGACCATGATGAATTGGTTGTTGATTCAGTAATTTGATACTCGCTAATTGGTCGATACATATCAAAAGAGAAAGTGTAAATCCAATTTGTATAGTTTTTAGAAGTTAATCGGATGTTAGGATCAACTAAACTCTCTACTATCGTATTTTTATCATCTGTAGTTGTGTTACTTTTATTTTCATTTTTTTGTTTTTGATAAAAATAACCACCAATTCCACCAGCAAGTAATGCCAGTACGACAATAATGATTGTCACGATGTTTGATAAACCTAGTTTTTTGTCATTAGTATAATCAAATGGTTTGTTCATAATTTTCCTTTCAAGATTAATTTTTTATCAATTTTATTATATTCTCTCTCTTTCTCTCTGAACTTGTCAAGATTATTTTGATTATAAATTACAAATTATTAATTATAGATTTATTATAAAACAAAATTTAACAAGTCACTGCATTTACTATATGATTTATTTTTGGCTCAAAATCGGTTTCATCAATGGCTATCACATCAATACGAATCGGTTGGTCTAAAAACTGCTGACTAATAGCACGACCCAATAATCGTAATTTACGTTGTTTAAAATAATCAACCTGTTCTTCAGGTGATCCTTGATAAGTATAGCGTTTAGTTTTGACCTCAACAATCACAATGGTTTTATCATCTTGTGCTAAAATATCAATTTCACCTACTTTAAAATGAAGATTGCGCTGGAGAATCTTGTATCCTTTTTTAATAAGATATTCTTCTGCCAAATCTTCACCACTAGCGCCAAGTTGTTTACGCTGGAATGTCATAATTGCTTAAATTCCAAACTCAAATTTTTAATTTTTAATCAAATTCAAATTGATGAATGTTCAAACGTTCTAAACCAAACTATTTAACCATAAAATAAAATTGACCCTCATGGGTCAATTTTATCATATATTAGCACAATTTACGATTTGTCATGCTGAGGTAAACCGAAGTATCTCAAGATTCTTCGCTAGTTAGCTCAGAATGACTACCTATATTTAGTTTATTCGTTTTTTTGTTCTTCAGTTTCTGTTTTTTTTAGTTCCTCTACCACAACATCTTTTGCTTCTACAACTTGTTCGGCTATAACTTCACCCCTTGCGGCAGTAAATTTCTTCTCTAATTCTTCTTTTTCTTTTAATTTGGCTTCTTCTTTAGCTTTGGCCTCAGCCTCTTTTTCTGCCTTTATCTTCTCTTCTTCCTCTATACCAGCTTTTTCTTCCCAAACTGCAAAGCCTTTTAATTCACCGCGACGACGAATTTGTTTATCTGTTAATTCTCTTAAAAAGTATAATTTTGATCGACGTACTCTAACGGATTTAGTTTTTTCTATTTTTACAATAGTAGGTAGATGGAAGGGAAATGTCCTCTCTACCCCAACACCAAAACTCATATGTCGAACTGTAAAACTACCATCCAAACTATCTTTACTACCATGTACTTTAATCACAATCCCTTCAAAAATTTGGATTCTCTCTTTAGCACCTTCTCTAATTTTTTGATGTATTTTAACAATATCACCAGGTTTTACGTCGGCTACATTATTTTTTAAATATTTTTTACTAAATTCTTTGATCAATAAATTCATATGATTTAATTATTCTAATTTCTAATTATACTAATTATTCTAATCAATACCCAATTACTAAATGTCTAACATGCGAATATTTATTATTAGGTCAATTAGGTTAATTAGACTAATTAGGTTAATTTACTTATCTATTTTAGCTATTACATTAACTATATTGGTTTTAACAAGATGATTATTAAATTTTAACATTTTTTTAGCGGAGAATTTGACTACACCATCAAGCATTGCAAAAAGAGTATGATCTTTACCCATACTGACATTCTCACCAGCATGAAATTTACTGCCACGTTGACGGATTATAATATTACCTGCCAAGACTTTTTGGCCGCCATATTTTTTTACACCTAATCTTTTTGCTACTGAGTCGCGTCCTAATCTAGACGAACCTTTAGCCTTTGTATGAGCCACACGACCTCCGGTCGAACTTAATAACTAATAACTTAAAAACTAATAAACATGGTACTATATAAAAAATTGCAGGATTATTAGTCCTCACAAATAAGAATATCAAAAACTCGAATAATTGTCAACTATTTGTTCTGGCAGACCACATCGGTAACCTCATCTTTCTTTAATTTAGTATGACCATTTATCATACCAGATTTGTTACCGATGTATCTCAGCCTCCGCACTATTTTTAAGGTATTTATTATTATTGCACCTCAACTTGTTATTATTAACACGCTATAGCTGACTAATGATGACATTTTAATCTAAGCAGGAATAATTCCAATTAAAAAATTGGAATTACTTAAGTATTTGTTGCAATTTTAGGTATTTGTTGATTAACTAAATAGAGATGGTGATTAGCGAGTACGCGTTACACATTGTGATTAACTTCGCGTGATTAGTTGTATTATTAATTACAATATATCACATGTATTCATAAGTCACGTGCACCCACGAATCACATGTAATCATAAATAACAAATTACCTATGCCCCAATTTATCCCACTCCACGTCCATTCGCACTACTCACTACTTGACGGACTGGCAAAAATTGATCAAATTATAGATAAATCCCAAAAGTTGGGTCTAAAAGCGTGCGCACTAACAGATCACGGCGTGATGTATGGCGTCATAGAATTTTATAAAAAATGTACTAACGCTGGCATTAAACCAATTATCGGATGTGAGATATATATTGCACCTCATAAGATGGAAGATAAACAGCCAAAAATTGATACTCACCCACATCACCTAGTACTACTCGTCAAAGATATAGAAGGTTATAAAAACTTGATTAAACTTGTTACCGAGGCACACCTACGAGGGTTTTATTATAAACCACGCGTTGATAAAGAAACTTTAGTAAAATATTCCAAAGGTTTGATCGCACTATCAGCCTGCCTACATGGCGAGATTCCCAAGTTAGTTGTAAATGATAAAACTGATCTCGCCAAAGAAGCCTGTCAATTTTATATCAACACTTTTGGTAAAGACAACTTCTATTTAGAACTTCAGTATCACCCAGAATTACCTGATCAAATTACTGCTAATAAAGGCCTAATCAAGCTTGCTAAAGAACTTGGTTTAGGATTAGTTGCCACCAATGATTCTCATTATCTGAATAAAGACGACCGTGATGCCCACGAGGTACTTTTAAGTGTGCAGACGGGCAAAGATTTAGATGATAAAGATCGCCTAAGTATGGTAAATATTGATTTATCATTCCAATCTCCAGATGAATTTGCTAAGAATTTTTCTGATACACCAGAGGCGCTTGCCAACACAGTTAAAATAGCCCAACAATGTAATTTGGAATTAAAATTGGGCGAGAATATTTTACCAGAGTTTAAAGTTCCAGATGGCACAAGCGCTATGGAATATATGACTAAACTTGCCAAAGAAGGCTTTAAGAAATTTTACACCGAGGATGACGAAGTGGCTCAAAAACGTTTGAATTATGAAATCTCAGTGATCGAAAAAACTGGCTTTGCTGATTATTTTTTGATTGTATATGATTTTATCAAATGGGCAAAAGACAATGGAATAATTGTTGGACCCGGCCGTGGCAGTGCCGCAGGTTCAATAATTTCATACTGCTTAAACATTACTACAATCGAGCCGATCCGATATGGACTGCTTTTTGAAAGATTTTTGAACCCCGAGCGTATAAGCATGCCTGATATTGATATAGATTTTGCTGATGACCGCCGTGATGAGGTGATTGAATATGTTAAGAATAAATATGGTGAAGACCACGTGGCACAAATTATCACTTTTGGTACCATGGCGGCCCGCGGCAGTATCCGCGACACTGCTCGCGCCTTGGGTATGAGTTATAGCGATGGGGACAGAATTTCTAAATTAATCCCTACGGGATATTCTATCAATCAATCTTTAGATGAGGTTAGTGAACTAAAACAAATTTATTCTAGCGAACCAGAAATGCGTCGCTTAATCGATATGGCTAAAAAACTCGAAGGAGTTGCTCGTCACGCATCTACACATGCCTGCGGCGTGGTGATTTCTCGTGAACCGCTGATAGAATATTTACCACTGCAACAAGCTACCAAAGGTAGCACCTCAATTACTACACAATATCCAATGTTTGACATTGAATCAATTGGATTACTTAAAATGGATTTTTTGGGGTTATCAAACCTAACGATTATGAAAAATGCCCTGCGCATTATCCGCAAAACCCAAAATCAAGATATTAATATTAATACTGTGCCACTGGACGATAAAAAAACTTATCGCTTACTTACTAAAGGTGAAACTACAGGAGTGTTCCAGCTTGAGTCTGAAGGTATGAAGCGATATATCAAAGAACTTAAACCTAATAAATTTGAAGATATCATGGTTATGGTCTCACTTTACAGACCAGGTCCAATGCAATTTATCCCAACCTATATTGATCGCAAATTTGGTAAAGAAACTACAAAGTATTTGCATCCGCTACTCGAAAATGCCCTTAAAGAAACTTATGGCATACCAGTTTATCAGGAACAAGTGATGCAAGCTAGCCGAGATTTAGCTGGTTTTACCGGTGGCGAAGCTGATACCCTACGTAAAGCTATAGGTAAAAAGATTGCTAAATTAATGGCAGAAGTCAAAATTAAATTTGTTAATGGATGCAAAACCGCTAATAATATCGATGAAATAACCGCCTTAAAAATCTGGCAGCTTTTTGAGGATTTTGCAGCCTATGGATTTAATAAATCACATGCCTGTTGCTACGCCTACATTGCCTATCAAACTGCTTACCTTAAGGCAAATTATCCAATTGAATATATGGCAGCCCTCTTAACAAGTGATTTTGGTAATTTAGATCGTATTGCTATTGAGATTGCCGAATGTGGCCGCATAGGAGTAAAAGTTGTACCACCAAGTGTTAATCGATCATTTGTAGAATTTGGTGTAGATAAGGAATCAAATGAAATTTTATTTGGCCTATCGGCCATCAAAAATGTAGGAGTAGGTGTTGCAGAAATGATTGTGAATGAAAGAAAAACTAAAGGCCCCTATAAAAGTTTAGAAGATTTTGTCCTAAGATCTGAAGGTGGAGTAGTTAACAAAAAAACCATGGAAGCTTTAATAAAATCTGGCACACTTGATGAATTTGTCGAGCGTAATCAAGGACTTACCAATATGGATTTAATCTTGAAATATGCCTCGAACAGTAGCAAAATGCGTTCAAGTGGTCAGACCAGTTTATTTGGTGAAAGCTCACCAATAAGTATTGATTCATCACTAAAACTAGCTCCGACTGATAAAGTAGATAATAAACAAACCCTAGCTTGGGAAAGGGAGTTATTAGGAATTTACCTGCGTGAGCATCCATTAGATGAGGTTAAAGATTTAATTAACAAAATTGCCGAACCGATAGGTGAGGTAAATAAATCCTCTGGCAAAAATAAAAAAATTATTGGCATAATCAGTCGCTTACAAAAAGTAATTACCAAAAGCAAAGAAGCAATGTATTTTATTGATGTAGAGGACTATTCCGGACGGATCGAAGCTCTAGTATTCCCTAAACAAGTTGCCGAAAATCCATTATTTTGGAAAGAAGATAATATTGTATATCTAGTTGGTAATGTAAATACTAAGGATGGTGTACCCAAGTTTATTGTCGAACGCGCTAAAGAGATTGACCCAAGTAACCCCAATAATTTTGAAGATGATAGATTAGCAACTAATTACGAGCAAAGGCTTATCATAAATCTTGACTCTATGGCTAATAAAAATACCATGCTTGAAATAAAAAAGACCCTTTTAGAGTATCCGGGTCAAACTCAAGTTGAACTTAAAATACCACTAGCCAATGGTCACTATCAATCTATAAATCCAAAGGCAACTATCGAAATTAATAATGATCTCAAAGATAAACTAAAAAAAATAATAGGAGTCAAAGCTAGTTAAATTATCGTAAAATTGGCCTTTTACTATTTTGTGATTGATCGGGATGGAGAACCGATTTTTTTTGATTGTTATCATCACTGCCATCTTGATGAAGCTCGCTTTGGGCTTTAACAATTGCTTGTTGAATCTCATATGGGTTATAAACATCATAAAAAATAATTTCATCCTCCACTACTCCCGAGGCTCTAATATTCAAATCCCCAAAATTTAGTAAAGTACGAATTGGCCCATTAATGGCGTGGTTTATTGTTAAAATATTTTCTAAATTAGTTTCTGTAACCATACGATTAAACCAACCATTTTGATCAACTAAAATTAACCTAGTATCAGTTAATACCATAATGCTATTTTGCCAAACAAAATAATTTTTACCCCCAATTAGTATTATCAATAATAGTGCTACTGCCCCAATTATATATACTGGCCCCATAACACTAGAGTACCCAAGAGTAATTTTAATGACAATTGTAGCAACAAGAATAATCGCCAAAATTTTTAAAGCAGGTTTAATCATCACCCAAGGATGTTGGTTCATAATTAAAACTACTTTTTCGTCATTTTTTTGTCCTGAAAAGGAATATTCTTCCATAAACTCCTATACGATACAAATATGCTAATGAATGCGAATTATACGAATAAATTAGTATTATTAGTATGAATTAGTATATTGGTATCGTGCTATCTTAGTAGTGCAAACGGTACTATCATACCAATAATAAAAACAATAATTAAGATAATAAAAACTACTTTAGTAAATGTTTTATTCACATCATCTCCTTGTTAAACACTCTCTGGATTTGAGTGTAGATCAATTTTATTCTCTTTTTCAACTACAAAACCATATTTTGTTCTGTAGGTCTGAAAAGTTTGACTAACTTTTTGTTGGATTGCCGATGGATTTGGAGCTAGCTCAATTTTAACATTTTTAAATTCTCCCGCTGTTTCGATTATCACTTCTCCAAAGTTTACCATCATTGGTATTGGCCCATGTTGATTATAGGTAACGTTTTGAATTTTATCGAGCGAAAATTCTGTAACATCTTTTTGAAAAATATTAGTCCTATTAATATCAATTATTCTTTGATCAGTTAACACATAAACATCATGCTTCCACAAATATCGATAATATATGGTTAAACCAGCAATAATAGCTAAAGTTAATAAAGAGACAATGGTTACTATCAGCATATCTTTAACAAAAATAATTATCGCCATTGCAATAAGTAATAAGATTAACGAATAAACTACTAACTTTACAAAAAACCACCAATGTCGTCTAATGACTAATATGGTTTGTTCGCCTGGTTTAAGACCTTCGTAACTTGGCATGTTCCTTAATCCTTAAAATAATTACAGTTAATAAGACTACTATCAATAAAATAATAACAGACAATAACTTACCATATGCATTGGCTGATAAAGCTGCTGCGCCAAAAAAGATACTAACTATATATAATAATACTACAGTTTGTCTCTGATTAAAACCAGCCTTTAGAAAACGATGTGGTAAATGATACTTATCTGCCTGCCAAATTGCCTTTTTATTAAATAATCTACGTAAAATTACTAAAATTGCATCAATAATTGGGACGCCCAGAACTAAGGCAGCAGTTGCGACTTTAGCACCAGAAATGACAGCTAATACTGCCAACATAAAACCCAAAAACATACTGCCGGAGTCACCAAGAAATATTTTAGCAGGATTAAAATTAAATGGTAAAAATCCTAGAACACTGCCCGCAAAAATTGCTGCCATTAACGCCGTAACAGCTTGATTTGGATCAACTGCAATAAGATTATAGGATAGAATAAACAACACTGCTGCTCCAATAACAGATATTCCGCTAGCTAAACCGTCAATCGAATCTATCCAGTTAACAGCATTAATCATTAACACAATCCAAAGAGGAATAAAAAAATAACTCCAATCACCAAGTTCAATCGCCAGCCCACCAAAAGGGTTACTAAACCAATGGATCTTAATACCAAGCGCCACTACCACAATCGCAGCTAAAATCTGTAATGAGAGTTTTTTTATAGCACTTAGGTTTTTTAAATCATCTACTACCCCGCCAATTACCACAATAAAACTACCTAATAATAATCCTAATATATTTTTATCAATTGACCCAACATTAGGTACATCAAAATCTATCTTTTGGGGGGAAACGAATAAATAACCAATGACAACTAATAAAAAGCTAATAAACACTGCCACCCCTCCAAGGCGAGGCGTAGGTTTGGAGTGAATATCCCGTTCTCTCGGCTCACTCATAGCCAATTTTCTCTTTACCACAAAATTCCTAACAAGTTTGGTTAGGATAAAAGATAATACAAACGAGATAATAAATGGTATTAAGTAACTTATCATTTAATTCTATTTTAAACTTATTTACTTGACAAATCAATAAAAATTTGATATATTATTTTGTTATCATGATACTTGAAATACGGAGGGATAATAATGTATACAAATATCATCGACGGTATCTTAACAAAAATAGCTGCAAAACAGGAAATGTCTATTGCTTCCAAGGACGGTGAACTGAAATTACAAATAATTGGGGCAGTAAAAAATTCCGAACTGGTTGGCATTTTTCCAGTTATGTTCACTAAGTCAGGAGATTACTTTCAACTTCTTATTAAAACATTAGTTGATGAAGTTATATATTTCATTGCTAAAAGTGAAGTTTGTTGTTTTATAATTCATCAAAAACATATAACTATAACTTGCTCTGGTAAGCTTGTGAGTTGGATTTTAGAAGTAGTCCATGACAAAGACTATTTTTTAGAATCTGACCCACAACTGTTACTACAAATGGCTGTCCAAGAAGGTTCTCTGGTAATAGTTCCTCTGGTAGATTTACAAAAAGAACTTGGAAATATTCAGGAATCTATCAGGTTAAAACAGATTAAGTCACCAGAAGAACTAGCCGACATCATTTTTGAGGATACAAAATTTATTGATATTAACACAGGTGAAGAAACCTGTCTCGAAAATTGTATATACTATAGTGATTCTCAAAAATTTGTCAACCAACTGAAAAAAACAAAATTAGAACAGTCCATTGAGGAAACTATTCCGGGAAGATTATTTATTCCCCACATAGAACAACGTTTGTCGAAAGAGAGTGGGGATACAGAGGATTTTTCCCCAGGATATTGGGATGATGAACCAGATGATCCAGAAGATGAAGATTCAGAATATTATGATTTAACGAAGGAAGCGGTAGCCGAGCTCAACGAGAAAAAGAAACTTCTATATCAACTCCTAGAGAAGATAGATATATAATTTAGATAGTTGATGGTTACGATTATTAACACCAAACTGTCAAAAAACGAAGTACAATACTTCGTTTTTTTTCTTGAACTAAATTAATTTTTTCTAAAACATTATATCTTCTTCAGTTCTCTTGTAATTATGAATATCACTATCTTTGAACCAATGTTGAATTTCGTTTGCAGCCTCGCTAGCATCACCTGAGGCATGTACAACGTTGCGAATAGCTCGTCTATTTTTATTAGCAAGATTTGGTGAATCAACAGAAAAGTCACCTCTAACTGTGCCCATATCAGCTTTACTAGGCAAAGTATTACCAACTATCTTACGTACCATATCTACTGAATGGAGTCCACTGATTAATGTTGCTACCATTGGTCCAGATGTTAGATATTCCACATTCCAGTTATAAACTTTATTACCAATTTCAAGTGGATCTTTAGTGCCAATCTCTTTAATAGGGTCCTTACCGTATTTTTGGTAGTTTTCTAAGGTTTTATTACCCATACCAATTAGCCAAGCTTCTGTCCCAGGATAATGTTTGCGAGCTTTTTCGTCAGTTGCTTCAAGCATCCGCATAGAAATGATTTTGAGCCCACGTTTTTCTATCCGACTGATAATATCTCCGATTAAACCACGTTTAACACCATCTGGCTTAACGAGTAATACTGTTTTTTCTTCTCTAAGTTCATTATGCATTTTAACTCCTGCCCTACGAAATACTAATAAAACTAAATACGAAAGAATTTTTTAATTTATATTAGTATAATTTTTAGTATTTCGCTCATTTCGTATTTAGTAGGATTTTATCATATTTTTAGTAATTTTTCAAACCTTGTTTTATCTTTATATGGGCCAATGATAGTTAAATTAAGATTTTTGCTAGTAAAAAATTCTTGTGCTAGTTTAGTTATGTCCTCTGACTTAACAGCCATAATTTTTTTAATAATCTCATCTGGATCCTTAATATTGCTATATAGAAGTTGTTGATCTGCTAAAAATTCGGCGATGGCATAGGATTCTTCAAGATTTAAATAAAATCTACCTTTAATATTTTCTTTTGAACGGATTAATTCCTCTTCACTTATTGGCTCGTTTTTAAGTTTATTAAATTCTTCTAATATTACTTTGATTGCTTCATCGACCCGATTTTTATCAAGCCCAGCGCTTACTAATAGTGCGCCAACATCATCAAATTCCCAATAACTACTGCCGACATAATAGGCGAGCCCTCGATTCTCGCGAATTTCGGTAAAAAGCCGACTGCTCATGATGCCACCGAATAAATTGTTCATAACTTTTAGATCATATCGTCTGGGGTCATATCTATTAATCGTACGGAAACCCAAAATTAAATGTGCTTGATCAGTTTTTTTGTAGTGTAAGAGTACTTCTAGTTTTTTCTGCAATTCAGCCTGTTTAACAAAATGATTTTTAACTCCTTTCGGAAAGCCTCCAAATGACTTATCTACCATTTTAAACCAATCAAATTTACCAGGGTTACCAGCAATAGCAATATAGGTATTTTGTGCTTGATAATGTTTTTTAATATAATTTATAAAATCTTTACGTTTAAAACTTTTGATATTATGCGGCTCGCCTAAAATGGTTTTACCAAGTGGGGTTTTACCATATAGCAATTCTTTCGCCAAATCTTGCACATATTTTTGCGGAATATCTTTATACATGTTGACTTCTTCAAGTATTACACCCTTTTCTTTGATAATCTCAGCTTCCTCAAATTTAGAATTGTGTAGCATATCAGAAAGTATGTCTAAACTTTTGTCAAAATGATCCGCCGAAGAACTGATATAAAATCCAGTATATTCCTCGCTAGTAAAAGCATTAAATTCAGCACCAATAGAATCTAGTTCTTTAGAAATATCCAAACTTGTTGGGCGTTTATTAGTGCCTTTAAAAAACATATGTTCTAAAAAGTGAGAGATGCCATTTTCCTGTTTAGTTTCGTAGCGACTACCAACTTTTACCATTACCAAAACACTTACTGTCTTAGTTCCCTTCATAGGAGCGGTAATTACGGTTAGGCCGTTAGTTAATTGGTGTTTTTTGTAGTTGATCATAATTAATATCGTGTCTTTGACCACAGAATTCATAATAACTTAAACATAAAATCTAAAAACTAAAATCCAAATCTTAAATCTTAAAACTTTTTATTTTTTAGTTGTGGTTTTTAGTTTTACGTTTTAAGTTTTTAGTTAATTAACACTTGTGTTTAGATTACCTTTACTCCTATTACAAATATCATTCCTGCGACTAATGTTCCTAAAAAGATAAATAGTAAGGCTTTCTTAATACTAACATTAAAGATAAAGGCAACCAAGGCAGCTGTCCAAACACCACCCATAACTGGAATAGGAATGGCCGAGATTAAAAATAAGGCTAGCTCTTGATATTTTTCCATCTTCTTAGCGTGTTTGCTGCGAGTTCGCTCAAAAAGCCAAGTAAAAAACTTTTTAAAAAATGGGATATTTTTACTAAGCCATTCCGAAACAACACCCAAGAGTAAAATAATTATTACTGCCGATATCATACTACCAATTACACCAAAAATATATGCCTGCCACCAAGGGAGATCATATTTGGTAATTGCAAGTGGAATTGCACCTTTAAGTTCAATTACTGGCAACATGGAAATTAGTAAGATGATGAGTTGGTTCATAGCGTCCTTATAAAATTCAAAATTCCAATTTTTAATTTTTAATCAATAGACTTGTTACGTAATAATTTTTGTAGCGAAAGCTAAGAATTTTGAGTGAAAATAATGAAGAGTGAGAAAGTTGTAACAGAGTTACACTGACGAACTATGAATTATTTTTTAACCAAAATTCTTAGCTTGCAGTAAAAATGTTATTTCGTAATAAGTCTAATGTATTAAATTCTAATGTTTTAAACATTTGATTTTTGAACCCGCCTGCAACGCCTTGTACAGCAATGGCGGGCAGGTTTGGTTACAAATTAAAAATTAAAAATTTGAGTTTATGCTAATTTAATTCTCTTCAACACTCCAATAATCGGCCCTGCTATATATTTTTCCATCGGTTTTTTAATTAAGTAAAACAAATAGGCGAGTAAGGCACCCAAAATCCAACCTGCTAAAATATCGCCAGGCCAATGGAAGCCGCCAATAACTCTGGAAATTGAAACTAATAATGTAACGATTAAGACAATATTTCCTATCTTTTTGTAGCCATTCAAATACAAATAAGCGGCTATAAAAGCAAAAAATAAAGCATGATCAGATGGGAAGGAATAGCTTGGTGGGTGGAATAATATCTCCTTTGTTCCAGCAAATGTGTCGGGTCTTGGCCTATTAATCCATTTCCCCAAAATTGTTGCAATTCCTTGCCAGCTAATTACAACCGAGAAAAAAAGGTTTATTAAAAATATTCTAATTTTCTCCAAACTTGCCTCGCGAAGCTTTAGCGAAATAGGGTAAAACCAGAAGAACAACATTATAAACGGTACCATATAAACTGTGTAAACTGATATAATCTTAATCACCCAATCCAAAACTTGGTTTAATCCTACAACTGAATTAAACCAACTAAAAACCTGTTTGTCTAAATTAATTAGACTATCCATGATGTTATTTTATCACATTCCCCTTGACAAATGCAAAAAAAATAATACAATTGACTATTAACTATCGAATTTGTACATTAATAAATTTCTGAAATTTAGTATTTTGAGTATGATGCAAGATCGAACAAAAAATCCTAAATTTCAGAATAAAATGAAAGGAGGTGAATGAGTATGCGTAATGAATACTGGGTTATCGTCTTCATTATTGCCCTTGCATTGGTTACAAACATCATAATCACGCTCGATACTTCGAATAAAGCTGCGGATCGTATCGTCAATGCGATCAAAGCAAATCCCGCTCAAATTCAGCGAGTGGCTGTGGAAGTCAAGGATGACAAGGAAACTCTCGAAGGTTTCCATAACATTATCCAGCATAAACTTTCTGTATTAGAAGCGTCCCTCGGAGTTGAAAAACTCGAGACAATAACTTCGCCCGATGGTAAGGTCGTGTTTATTCTCTTCCCAACACAGGCCAAAAATGAAAAACCAACTCCAACCCCTATCTTGATTCCCGAAAACGATAACCCCTGACCTGCACCTGCAAGTCATGAACCGGCGCCCGCCGGTTTTTTCTTTATAAAATAATTTCAATATTAATGTAATGTCTTATAAATAATTATCATTTTACATTACATTTATATGCGATCGCTTATTTTTGTAAAGTAACTTGTATTATAATATGATATAATAAATTTGGAGATTTAGATGATACAAGTTATGAAAGAAAAAATCAAATTGTCTGTTAAAGAAATTCTACTTATTATTCAAGATGGAATTGCCAACTTTCATGAAATTGCTGGATATCCATGGCAAAAAAATAATGCTCATAAATATTTAAATTGGCGAGAAATTGATAAAACAAATTTTTATCAAAAACTTTGGAGGTTAGAAAAACAAGGATATATTAATAGATATGTTAAAAACAAAAAATATTTAATAGAATTAACTCCAATTGGTAAAGAAAAAGCTTTTAAACACCAATTAAATGATTATAAAATATCAACACCGGATTTATGGGATAAAAAGTGGCGAATGGTTATATTTGATATACCAGAAGAAAAAAAGGTTGCTCGCGAAATTTTAAGGGAAAAACTAAAAAAAATTGGTTTTCTACAACTACAAAAAAGTGTTTTTATTCACCCTTACGATTGTTTAGAAGTAATAAAAAGTATCAAATATATTTATTGTTTAAATAAATATATACAGTACATCGTAGCTGAAAGTATTGAAACAGAAATAGATTTAGTTGATTATTTCTATTCTCAAGGTATTATCATTAAATAATCAAAAATATTTATTAGACTTATTACGAAATAACATTTTTA
>CAZXAY010000023.1:0-18755 GCA_964638435.1 uncultured Candidatus Saccharibacteria bacterium
AATATCATTATGAATTACCCAAACCTAAAACAATCTGATCCAAAGATATATGATCTTATCAAACGCGAGGAGTTGCGTCAACGTAATGGTTTGGAATTAATAGCAAGTGAGAATTATGTTTCTAGCGCAGTTTTGGAAGCTATGGGGTCAGTACTAACTAATAAATATTCCGAAGGTTATCCCGGCAAAAGATACTATGCTGGGAATGAGGTAATTGATGATATAGAGCAACTAGCTATTGATAGGGCAAAAAAATTGTTTGGCGCCGAACATGTAAATGTGCAACCTCTTTCTGGCTCCCCTGCTAATATGGCAGTTTATTTTGCACTACTAAACCCAGGTGATAAAGTCATGGGTTTTTCGCTAGATCAAGGCGGACATTTATCACATGGTCATCCACTTAACTTTTCTGGCCGTCTGTTTGATATTATTCCCTACCACGTTGATAAAAAAACCGAACTTGTCGATATGAATGAGGTAGAAGATTTAGCTAAAAAACATAAACCCAAGATGATAATTGCCGGTTTTTCGGCCTATTCCCGTGATTTTGATTGGAAGGGTTTTAAACGTATTGCTGACAAGGTTGGTGCTATAACCTTTGCTGACATTGCTCATGTAGCCGGGTTAATTGCTGGAGACCAGTTAGAAAATCCTGTGCCATTATTTGATGTAGTGACTACGACCACACATAAAACATTGCGCGGGCCGCGCGGTGCGATAATAATGTGTAAGGAAAAATTTGCCAAAGATATAAATCGCGCGGTTTTCCCTGGCATTCAAGGAGGTCCGCACGATCACATAAATGCTGCTAAAGCCGTGGCTTTTAAAGAAGCTCTTGAACCAAATTTTAAGACTTACACAAAACAAATAATTGATAACGCCCAAACATTAGCCAAAGAATTACAAAAGTTTGGTTTTCGTATTATCTCGGGTGGAACTGATAATCATTTAATACTAGTTGATATGACCTCAAAAGGTTTATCAGGTAAAAAAGCTGAAGTTGCACTCGACAAAGCCGACCTTTCTGCTAACAAAAACATGATTCCATTTGATAAACGTAAACCTATGGATCCGTCTGGTATTCGATTAGGTACACCAGCAATAACAACTCGTGGGATGAAAGAAAAAGAAATGATACAGGTTGCATCTTGGATTAATGAGATTGTCCAAAATTATAACGATGATAAAAAACTCATCCAAATAAAAAAACAAGTCAACTCACTTGCTAATAAATTCCCAATTCCTGGGATTTAATTACTAACATCACTTTATGGGCTTAATATCACTTTGTAAAAGTTATGTGATCTTAAACCTCATCCAACTTCCGAAGTTGGATGAGGTTAGAACTAGCACATTTTTTTAAATTAACTTAAATAGGACTTTCTCATTTCGGAAAAGTTTAGATCGCCATCCTTCGATAAACTTATGGTAAACTTACCTCGCGATGACATTTCAGGGAAAGTGAGAAAGTCCTATTTAAGTTATTCTATAATTTGTTTTTTAATAAGATGTAATTCACGTTGGTAATTTTTTTGACTCAAAACAAATCTTTTATATGCCCCTTGTTTGATATCCAATATGTCGAAATTACACAATTTACTATCGGTTTCGTTTATGTATTCTTTATAAGATGAGAATTCCCAATCTTTTGGATCATCAACAAGATTAGAGGTTACAGGATTCAAGTGTATATATCTAGTTAAATGTATAAGTTGTTCATCACTTTCAACTAATACGTTTTTAAATTTCCCCTGCCATAGTGGCCCTTTTCGGTTATGTTTTATATTAAAGTAGCGAGTATAGCTATTTAAAATATTTGCAACATATCGAGATACTCCTTTATTCACTAATTGTTTAAGAATTAAATGAAAATGTGTAGGCATTAAACAATAAGCCAAAATATCAACAATGCCATCTTTAGCATTGTGTTTATTTAAAAATATCGATTGATCCACCGCAGATAACTTAAGAAAATGCGCATAACTTAGATCAGGGTTGTCTTTAAGATAATAAGTCAAAGTATTTATAAATCTTATGCAGCCAAAATCACTATTAAAAATAGTATAACCAGCAATACTTTTGTTCATTATATGATAGTAATAACCATTCGATAGTTCATTTTTTCTCATAGCTTAATTATATCACATTTACCAAAATACGCTATACTAAACCTCATCCAACTTCGGAAGTTGGATGAGGTTTGGGTTAACATAACTTTACTATAAATAATAGTTTGATAAATTTTGTCATAAATTTTGTGTTAGACTTATTAAAAATGAGTCTATTAAATAATTGATTATTTGTTTGTTGTAGTTGAAGATTCTGTGGATGTTGTAGATGGTTGGACATCTGATGATTTTTTCTCGCCTTTAATTAACTTAGCAATATCAGAATTTTCGTCTATATTAGTCCAAAAAACTACTTTATCTTTGGCTAGGTGCATTGCGCCAACTGGCTTCCAAGCAGCTTGGGAGAATTCTTGTAAACTATATTTACCATCTTCGCCTTTATTTAATAACCAAGCATTTTTTAGATTAAATCCAGCCATACCAACTTTTTCACCAAAATAAAGTTCCCCTGTTTGCAAATAAGCCGCCGTGTACTTGTTTTTGTTAAACCAGTTGTATTGCTTACTCATAAAATAACCAACAACTATCACAAGTACAATTATGACAGCTATTAAAATGGAATTTTTTGATTTCATACTACCTCCTAAATAATTTATCTTTAATATTAATAATATACAACAAATTCAACAATAAAACAATTGGATTTAGGTGGTTTTCACCTTGATTTATTATAGATTATATGATACAATTTCACCATATGACACAAATAGTTGATGGTAAATTAATTAGCCAAAAAATTTTAAACAAAATTTCTCAAAAAGTTGCCAAGGCAAAAATTAAACCAACCTTGGCTGTAATTTTAGTTGGCTCGGACCCTGCTAGCCAACTTTATGTAAGGATTAAAGAAAAAATCTGCCAAAAAGTTGGAATTGGTTTTATACGATACGATTTCGCTGATAATATTTCTAAAAATACAATTTTAGATTTAATAAACAAACTAAATAATGATAAAAGTATCAGCGGAATTATTATACAACTGCCCCTTCCCACTCAATTAGATACCAATCAGATAATCAGCGCTATCTCTCCTAATAAAGATGTCGACGGACTAAACGCAATTAATATAAAAAAACTTTCAACCAAAAAACCTGGCATTATTCCCCCTACCCCGGCTGCGATTTTAGAAATACTTAAGTACTATAAAATTAATATTAATAACAAAAATATTGTTCTTGTTGGCTATGGTAAGTTAGTAAATAAACCGCTTTATGAAATTTTAAAATCAGTGAAACGTACTAATCAAATAACAATTTGTGATAAAGACACCGTAGATCTTGCTAATATCACCAAAAAAGCAGATATATTGATTACTGCAACTGGGGTAGCTAATTTAATTACCAAGAATATGATAAAAAAAGGTGCGGTAGTTATTGATGCAGGAACCACAGTAGTTATAAATCAAAAATCAAAAATCAAAAATCAAAAAATAACAAAGGTTATCAGTGGGATCAGTGAAAAAAGATCAGTGGTGGGTGATGTTGATTTTGAAGAGGTAAAAGAAATTGCTAGCTTAATTACTGCTCCAACTGGTGGAGTTGGCCCAATAACAGTGGCAAAATTATTGGAAAATGTGGTAAATGCTAACAAATAACTAGCTTGTATTTTTTGCATATTTAGATATAATACAATCAAATAATTAAATATAAATAATAGGAATTGTTTATGAAAAAAACTGCACTAATTACTGGGATTTTGGGTCAAGATGGAGCATATTTAGCAAAATTGCTACTGGGTAATGGCTACAAAGTTTATGGTTTGCAACGACGCTATTCCAGCCAAAATTACGAAAACACTAATTACCTAGGAGTCACCGATAAAATTGACTTTGTAACAGCTGACATGACTGATGAATGTTCTTTAATGAATATAATTAAGTCTACAAGACCAAACGAAGTATACAATTTAGCAGCCCAATCTTTTGTTGGTTCCAGTTGGGATCAAGCCAAATTTACTACCGAGGTAAATGCGCTTGGTGTTCTTTACATACTAAATGCTATTAAACATTTTTCTCCAGCAACTAAGTTTTACCAGGCCTCAACTAGCGAAATGTTTGGTAATAGTAGCGAAAATGGTATTCAAACCGAAGAAACCCCATTTCACCCTCGTAGCCCTTATGCCATTGCTAAATTATATGCCTATTGGATTACCAATAATTTTAAGGAAAGTTATGGTATGTTTTGTGCCAACGGCATACTTTTTAATCATGAATCGCCTATCAGAGGTAAAGAGTTTGTCACCCGTAAAATTAGTTATGGCGTAGCAGGTATCAAACTCGGCCTAAATGAAGTTATTAAATTGGGCAATTTAGATAGCAAACGTGATTGGGGCTTTGCTGGAGATTATGTTGTGGCAATGTATCTGATGCTACAGCAAGATAAGCCTGACAATTATATTATTTCCACAGGCGAAACTCATTCAATCAAAAACTTTTTGGATATTGCTTTTAACCACGTAGGAATTAAAGATTGGAAAAAATATGTTAAAATTGACCCAGCTTTTAAGCGTCCTGCGGAATTATTTGCTCTAAAAGGTAAATCCAATAAGGCTCGCAAAGTCCTAGGCTGGAAACCAAAAGTAAAGTTTGAAGGTTTAGTTAAGATGATGGTTGATGCGGATTTGGAAAGATTATCTAAAACTAAAAAATACCAATTATAATATTCTAATTCAGGATTAATTATGACTAAATGCTCCATCGGCATTATGGCTTATAATGAGGAAAAAAATATTGGTAAAATTCTTAAAGCTTTAATTAATCAGGTAGTAGATAAAGTAAAAATTGCTGAGATTGTGGTAGTATCAAGTGGTTCAACTGATAAAACTGAAAAGATTGTAAAAGGTTTTATTAAAATTGATCAACGTGTTAAACTAATTAGTCAACCAAAACGTTTAGGTAAAGTAAAAGCCATCAATGATTACTTAAAAACTGTTAAATATCCGATAATTGTGATGGAAAGTGCTGATACTATCCCGCAATCTGATGCCATCGAGAAAATTTGCCTACCCCTTATCAATGATAAAAAAGTTGGAGTTGTGGGAGCACACCCGGTGCCAACAAATAATGTAGAGACTTTGATGGGTTTTATCAATTTTATGCAATGGGAATTGCATCATAGAATGTCCTTAAAGAGCGCTAAATGTGGCGAGATGATTGCAATGCGCAACATGTTAAAGAAAATTCCTCAAGACTTAATAATTGACGATGCATATATTGAGAGATACTATCAATTAAGAGGTTATCTGGTAGCATATGCAGGTGACGCGATAATTAAAAATAAAGGACCAGAAACCATCAAAGATTTTATTCGCCGTAGACGCAATCTAGCAACTGGTTTTATCCAATTAAAAAAGAAATATAATTATGTCCCTCCCACTAACAATATATTTTGGCTAGTTGGAGAAACATTAAAAATTACCGGTTTTAATGCCAAAAAAATTATCTGGGCAAAAATTGGATTTTTATTAAATTCTTATGCTGGGACTCTCGGCTGGTATGATTATTATGTTAAGAAAAAATGTAACGCAGTTTGGGAAATGGCTAAAACGAGTAAGGAAATAAATTAAATATGAGCTAAGCCCCACTAATCTATTTTCACCAATATCACCAATTTTTCGCCTGCATTGAGCAAAGTCGAGATGTGAAATTAGTGTAATAAAATTAGTGGAGATAAATTCATTATTTTACTATGATTGAAATATTACCAAAATTACAACTGTATAAATTATCTCGCGCCATTGGTTGGCCAAGACTTATGCCAATAAGCTATACTATCTCTGTATCGTATAATTGCAATTCTCGCTGCAAAACATGTAACGTTTGGAAGAAAAAAGCCAATGATTTAACACTGGAAGAATGGGATCAAGTTTTTACCTCAATTGGTAAAGGACCAGTTTGGTTTACTTTTTCTGGCGGAGAACCATTCTTAAGACCTGATATAGAAAAATTAGTTAAACTTGCTTATAACAGGTGTCAGCCACAAATAATAAACATTCCTACCAATGGAATACTTTGGAATATTATTCCTAGAAAAGCCGAGGAGATCGCCAAAAGTTGCCCGGAATCAGAGGTAGTAATAAATCTTTCACTGGATCAAGTTGGCGCTAAACACGAGGAAATCCGCCAAATACCGGGAAACTGGGGTTTTTCGATGAAAACGTGGGAAGGGCTAAAAGATGTACAAAAAAGATGTCCCAATCTTACACTAGGCATACACAGTGTTGTATCTAATTTTAATGTTGATGATTTTAAAAATGTTTATGATGGGTTAAATAAATTAAAACCAGATTCATATATTACCGAAATTGCCGAGGAGCGAGTTGAGCTTGACACTATTGGTACGGGAATTACACCAAGTTATGATAAATATTCCAAAGCGATTGACTATGTAATGGAACAAATGAAAAAACGATCACCTAAAGGGGTTGCCCGCATGGCTTGGGCTTTTCGTTTGCAATATTATCAAATTGTTAAAAAGTGGGTTCGTGATAAAAAAAGTTTGGGCGATAGATTACCTCAAGGCAAACAAATTATCCCGTGTTATGCAGGACAACTAAGTGTGCAAATATCTCCTGATGGAGATTTGTGGGCTTGCTGCATCCGCGCTAGTAAAGACGCTTTTGGTAATCTGCGCAAAGCAAATTATGATTTTAGAAAGGTTTGGTTTAGCACTAAAGCTGACAAAATTCGTCAATCTATTAAAAATAAAGAATGTTCCTGCCCACTAGCCAATGCCCACTACACCAACATGCTCGAACACTTTCCTACTCTTTTTAAAGCTGGGTGGAAGGTTCTTTTTAAATAATAGAATTAACCTATGAAAAATTTTTTAAAAGAACAAAAAAAAGTTCTCATTAGTTTAATTATTGGTATAATTTTAATCTTAATTTGGTTAAAATTTGTTGATATTGAACAAATGTGGCAGTATTTAAAAAATGTTAATCTATTTTGGGTATTAATATCCTCAATATTTTATTTACTAGCATACTTCATCAGATCTTTAAGATGGAAAGTAATCCTTAACCCTGTAGTAAAAACTTCTGTAAAAGAAATTTTTACCCTTTTTATGTCAGGTATGTTAATCAACTATATTGTTCCAATTCGCGTTGGAGAATTAGCTAAGGGATACTTTCTCAAAAAAAACCGTGATATTCCTATGGCCCAATCTCTACCGACTATCTTCTTTGACAAAATGATGGATTTGATGCCAGTTTTACTTCTCTTTATTTTAATCCCTTTTATCGGTGGTGACATTAATCAAATAATGTTAAAAATATTAAATATCGTCTTAGTAATTTTTATAATATTTGTGGTAATTATTATTTTTTGTTTAGTCAAAAAGGAATATGCTAGTGCTATATTAAAGTTTTTCTTTATTTGGCTTCCCAAAAAAATTAAAACTCAAGTAAATTCTTTTATAGAAAAATTCGTCGATGGTATGAAGGTGATAAAAAATCACAAAATTATTTTTTTAGCAGTTGTTTTAACAATCGTCGCTATACTTTTTGATACGCTTTATATGGTTACTATGTTTAAAGCTTTTAATTACAACATTGCACTCCTTATTGCCCTATTTGGTTACACTCTAATAAATTTATCTTATATCCTGCCAACTCCTCCGGCACAAATTGGCTCTAACGAGGCAATATTTATCGTAATTTTTACATTTGCTTTTGGAATTGATAAAAATTTAGTTTCTGCAACACTGGGGTTTGCCCACCTTATTACAGCGACACTTATATTTTTAGTTGGTATAATTTCTTTAAATACGCTAAGTCTCTCGTTCAAACAAGTTTTTAGTTTGAACTATAAGGATAGTAAATGAAAATACTAGTTACTGGTGCCAGTGGTTTCATGGGACAAAAATTAGTTGATGAATTAATTAATGCTGGGCACGAAATCAGAATATTTTTGCGCCATAAGAATAAGCAACTTACTAAATTGTCGGTTGAAGTAGTCGTTGGTCAGTTTAATGATCAGATATGTTTGAATAAAGTTTGTCAAAATATTGACGTTATCTATCATTTAGCGGCTATCCGAGATAAATGGGGTACCCCATGGCAAGAATATTTAGAAGTTAATGTTAATAATACTAAAAATTTATTAGACGCAGCTGTTAAATCCAATGTTAAACAATTTATTTATATCAGCTCTATTAGCGTAGTTACGCCACCATTTGATAAAAAATACTATGGTCAAAGCAAAAAACTAGCCGAAGAAGTGGTAAACAAATTTCAATTAAGTGGCAGAATTAATACCACAATTATTAGACCAGTTATTACCTATGGTCCCAATGACAATGGCATGATTTATAAAATGATTTTAATGATTAAAAGTGGTAAATTTGTTATCATAGGAAACGGCCAAAATACAGTTCATCTTTGTTATATTGATGATTTAATGCAAGGGTTATTAAAAGTTCTGGGCAATAGTAAAGCTTATGGTAAAACTTATGTTTTGCCAGGCCCAAAACCAATCAAAATCAATGATTTAGTATTAATGATCAACAGAATTCTTAATAAAAAACCTAATTTAATTCATATTCCTCTTATTATTGCTAAACCAATTGCGTATGTCATAGAAAAAATCTATAGGTCATTAAATCTAAAAAACGAACCCATAATTAGTTTAAATAAAATAAATACAATAGCTGTAAATAGATCATTTGATTATGACCTAACACAAAAAGAACTAGGTTATGAACCGAAATTCGATTATCAAATTGGTCTTGATAAAACTATCGATTCGATGAGAAAGAATAAACTTATTTAAGGAATTAATATGGACAAAAAGTATTATAACGAAGGTCTTGGTACAGTTTATGAAAAATTAATGCTTAATGAGCTATTTTTAAGTTTAATTAACAAATATAGTTTAAAATCCATTTTAGAGATACCGATTAGAGGTATGAGTGGTATCCCTGGTATGAACAGCTATCAATTTATTAAAGATGGTTGCAATTTAACGCTCGCCGATACCGACCATCAACTAATTCAGGACATAAAAGAATATTGGCAAGAAGTTAACCGTAAACCTAAAATAGATTATGTTAGCGATTTAACTAATTTACCTTACAAAAATAATTCCTTTGATTTAGTCTGGAATTTTTCTGCACTCTGGTATCACAATAATGCTGACAAGATCATTAAAGAAATGGTTAGAGTTAGTAAAAAATACATATTGATTAGTGCAACTAATGTTTGGCAACCAGGCTATTTACTCAGAAAATCTTGGATTGATAAAAATTTTTTCAAAACTGTTAATGAAAAATGGACTCGCCTGCCGGAAATTAAAAAAGTTTTAAAAAAAGAAGGTGTAAAAATTGTTAAGGAAAATGTTATTGATGTGCCGCCTTTTCCAGATACCTGCATGCCTGTTGGTCAGCTTTTAGAAAAATTCGGTATCAAGTCTAAAAATAAATCTAATCAAAATGATGATAATAATTGGTTTTGGACCACAATGGATTATTATAAAGGGCTAGATAATGAGCTGCCAAATAAAGTCGCCAAATACACTTTTGTAGAGAAATTTCCTTTACCTTGGCAGATTAAACTCTATTGGGCACATCATAGATATATTATCGGAGAAAAAATTAAATGAAAAATTTTTGGCAAAAACATTGGTCTAATATAGTTTTAGTATTTATTCTTCTGGCGGGAATATTTTTACGTTTTTGGAATTTAAATTCTACTCCAGGTTGGTGGCCAGACGAAGGAGTATATTTAAACATTGCCAATAATTTATTACATGGCAAAGCGCAGATGTTATCTTTTAGCTACCCATTTGTCCCCCATCCTCCACTGTATTTTATAATAGTTGCTGGATTTATCAAATTTTTTGGTTATAAAATGATTGCTATTAGGTTGGCATCAGCTGTAATGGGCACTATTTTAATTTATATTGTTTATTTAATTGGTAAATCGATTAATAAAATTGGATTAGGACTAATTGCAGCTTTTTTTGTAGCTGTAATGCCTGAAATGGTGGTATTTTCCAGATACGGCCTTACCTATAATTTATTAATACTATTAATAGGATTAGTAATTTATTTTACTATAAGTTATACATATACTAATAACAATAAATATTTAGTCTGGGGTGCATTATTATCAGGGTTAGCATTAGTTACCTCATATTCTGGTATTGTATTGGTGGCATTTTGGTTTATTTTATTATTTTATCATTATCTTTTAAACAAAATTACTTGGGAAAAATTATTATCAAAATCAATTCTACTCGCTGGACCATTTTTAGTTTATCTTGGATGGGAATTATTATTTAATCACGATAGTTTTATTCACGATATAATTTACACTTTAGGCAGAAATTTCGAATCAAGTAGCATAAATAGTTTTATCCAAGCTATTATTTCGCTCAATATTTATCTTGTTTTTGGTTTTTTAGGGCTTTTATTTTTACCAAAGAATATTAAATATTGGGTTATTTTATTATTTATAATGATTATTGGATCAGAATATTTTATGCGAGGTGGATTTGTTTGGTATAGCACAACTTATATTTTTATACTTTATTTTGGTTTAGCTTCTTTCATTGATTTTATAACAAATTATGAAACCGAAAAAATTAATAACAAATCGTTAAAAAAATTAGTTTATCTGGGAATAATACTAATAGTAATAGGGGCTTTGAGTTTAAACAATATTTTTGATTTATATTTTAAAATATCTAACAAGAATTGGCTGGAGGCAAAATTAAATATCCCTCAAGAAAGAATTTTTTCTGTAGATAATAAAGGGCAAATATATTTAGATGAAGCAATAAATTACATCAATTCAAGAGTTACGGCGGTTGATACTGTAGTGTCTTCTCCTCAATTTTCTTGGATGATCAATGCAAAACCCAGTGATCCAATTTTATCTTACGTATACCGGGGTAAATCGACTACTAACTTTACTGACGATATGAAGTCGTCTGGTAGATTTATTTATGATCCATCATATGAAAAAGCTAAGTTTTTGCTTGATGACAAATTTATGAGAAATTGGTATTACAATCAAAACGGCATTAGATATTGCATACTAGACGATATTTATACAAATTGGACTAGGGTTTATGAAAAAGGAGATATCAGAATTTTTAAAAACCCTAATTATTAGAAAATATCTTGACCTATATACATTAAAAGGGTAGTATATGACTATGAAATCAATAATTGTTATCCCAACTTATAACGAAAAAGAGAATATAAGTAAAATTATCCCCGCTATAATAAGTTTAGGTTTGGGAATTGATATTCTAGTAGTTGATGATAATTCACCCGATGGAACTAGTACTATTGTTAAAAACCTAAAAATTGATAAACAAGGATCTAAAATCTTTGTACTAGACCGGAAAAAGAAGGACGGTTTAGGTAGAGCTTACATCACTGGTTTTACATGGGCGCTTAAAAATGATTATGAAGTAATTATTCAAATGGATGCAGATTTTTCGCATAACCCAAAGTATCTAAAAACTATGCTCAAAGAGATTAATAATTATGACCTAATAATTGGCTCACGTTATACAAAAGGTGGTGGCACCAAAGGCTGGGGGCTAGATAGAAAAATTATTTCTCGCGGAGGTAGTTTATATTCCAAGATGATTTTATGGACAAAAACTAATGATTTAACAGGTGGTTTTAAATGCTGGAAAGCTGATACTCTTAAAAAAATAAATCTGCAGAGTGTCACCTCTAATGGCTATTCTTTTCAGATCGAGATGAATTACAGAGCAGAATTAGTAAAATCTAGGATTAAGGAAATTCCTATAATTTTTGTTGATCGTAATGTTGGTAAATCAAAAATGAGTAAAAAAATTGTTCTAGAAGCACTCTGGCGAGTCTGGGCATTGAGATTCGGCAAAAAACCTTGGCTAAAAAATCAAGAATTATGAATTACAAATTACAAATTACAAATTGGTGGGTAAAGAATAAAGACATAATCATTGTCTTTTTTCTATATTTGGTACTGGCTTTGGTTTTTACTTGGCCAGTGATTGTTAAAATTAGTTCTGTAATTTACGGTAATGCTGGCGATCCGTTTTATAATCTTTGGGTGTTTCATAATTTACGATTTGGTGATTTACTAGTCAATCAACCTTATGGTTTAACAGATCTAAACCATATTATCCAGCCCGCCCAACCTCTAATTGATTTCTGGGTAAGAATTTTTACATATTTTTTTAGTGATATTGTTAGCTATAACCTAATAACTATTTTATCTTCCCCAATATCTGGACTGGCAATTTACCTAATCATAAAATTATTAACAAAAAATAATTTAGCAGCTTTTTTTGCTGGATTAGTTTTTGCATTCTCACCATATCATCTAGCTCACGCCCAGTATCATATTAGTCTTAGCTCAATTTATTATTTAGCATTTTTTGTTTATTTTTTGATCAAAGTTTGGTCTGGATTTATTGATAAATCATCTGAAAAAATATCTTACAAATATTCTGCATTAGCCGGAGTACTCTTTGCTTTAACATTAATGGATAATTATCAATATGGGTTTTTTGCAGGAGTAATCTTATTAATATTCCTACTACATCTATTGATTTTATCTATAATTAAAAATAAAAAAGTTAGATTTAATTGGCTAATAATAAAAAACTTGGGTTTGGGCATAATAGTTGTTTTGATTCTAATTTCAGCTTTTGATTATAAAATTATTAAATCTGTTTTTGGTCAGGGTGGTTTTACTTCGCTTGGCTCGCCAAGAAGTATTCATGAATTAAAAGTTTATTCAGCCGAGTGGTTTAACTATTTTATCCCTTCCCCAGATAATCCAATTTTTAAAAATATTACTAAACCGGTCTTTGACCAAGCAATTTTAATATCAAAAAGTAATTTCACTGAGCAAACACTGTACCTGGGATGGATCTCATTATTACTTTCCATGTTTGGTATATGGAAAGTAATTAATCTTAAATCTAAAATCTTAAATCTAAAATCTTATGTTTGGTTTTTGGTAGTTTTAGTACTCGTGGGATTATACTTGTCCTTTGCCCCCTCGATAATCATTTTTGGTCACGAATTTAGGACTCCAGCTTATTATATCTTTGAAAAAATTCCGGTCATTAGAGTCTATGCACGGTTTGGGTTAATGGTAAATTTAGCCATGGCAGTTCTAACTGGAATCGGATTATCGTGTTTTCTAGCTACAATAAAAAATAAAAAAATTGCTTTATTACTTTATTGCTTTATGACTTTATTGCTTATTACTGAATTTGCCAACTTTCCACCATATCACTACACCGACGTTTCAGCAAAATTAATACCGCCAATTTATCAGATATTAGAAAATCAGCCTAAAGGAATAGTCGCTGAGTATCCACTATTACCAACTCGGGAACCAAAAGGTTACAGCTACCTACTCTGGCAAACATATCATAAATTCCCACTTGTTTATGGTGCACCAGATATGTCGGCAAGTGATGATTTTAGAAAATCTATTTTAGATATTGGTAACCTAGACACTATTAAAAAACTTCAAAAAATTGGGGTTAAATATATCATTATTCATGAAAACGAGTACAATGTTGAAAACTCTAAAAAACTCACCGAGGAATATAATAAGGGTATTACACCAAAAGTTACTAGTGATAAATTAGAATTTGTTAGTGAATCTAATGGCGATATCCTTTATAGAATATTATAATTTAAGATTGATGATTTAAGACTTAAATTCAATCATCATTCAAAAATCTTAAATCAACAATTGTCTAAGCTTTTGCCAGTACTAAACCCCAAACTTGGCTAGCTCCAGCCTCGCGTCGTAAAACTTTTGCACATTCATTGAGAGTTGAACCTGTGGTATAAACATCATCAACCAAGAGTATTATTTTACCTTTTAACTCATTTTTATCGCCAACCCAAGAAAAACTCTCTTTTAAATTAATTCTTCTTGCTTTACCCGAGAGCTCAGCTTGGCTCTTTTTTTGATACTTATGGCGAATTAATTTGTTAGTTATTATTGTCCAGTTTTTAGTTTTTAGTTTTTCATTTTTAATTTTTAACTGTTTTGCCAATAACTCTGCTTGATTAAATCCCCTTTTGGCTTGTCTTTTTTTATGCAATGGTATTGGAATAATCACAACATTACCCATATTCCACTTCGTCCTTCGATGGAATTCAGGACGCTCTGAGGCCAATCGAATGAGCGGAAGTGGAATATGGGTAAGCCTTGTCAAAAGTATTTTGCCTAAATCTTTAGCTAAATCAAAAATGCCATCGTACTTAAAAGTATGGATGGCTTCTTTAAGTGGACCTTCCCCGTAGTAAGCAGCTACCATTACACCTGTTAGACTAGTTTTGGTTCTGCATCTAGAACAAAATTGACCATTTTTAGTTATCTTTTGGCAGGTTGGACAAGTCGGAGTTTTTATCAAAATAATTTTATCTGCGCATTTACTGCAAAGCCACTTGCTCTCTTCACCACACCCAACACAGTATTTGGGGAAAAGAAGATCTAAAACGAAATCGAGTGTGTTTCTAAATAGTAGCTTGTTATCCATAGATTTATTTGATTAACCTCAATAATTAACTAAAAACTAAAATCGAATAACTTAAAATCACAACTTAAAACTCAAAACTTTTCTTTACCTTTATTAATAGTTTTAATATTTTAGTTTTGGTTTTTACATTTTAGATTTAAGATTTTAGTTTAAGTCTAGTCTATTATATATTTCCAACGTCTGCTGGGCAGTTTTACTCCAAGTAAATTTGTCTGATTGAGCAAAACATTTTTTAATTAGGGTATTTGCAAAATCTTTATTAATTAATATTTTTTCTATTGCCTTGGTGATTTCCGATACGATATATGGATTAATTAGCTCAGCTGCATTGCCCACAACTTCTGGGAGTGAAGAAACATTAGAGGTAATAACAGGCGTACCGCAAGCCATAGCTTCTAGTGGCGGAAAACCAAAACCTTCATAAAGCGAAGGATAAACAAAAACATTCGCTCCACTGTATGCTGTGATTAATTCTTCATCTGATAGAAATCCGGTAAAAATAATTTGAGAATTTGTGATTTGATTTATCTCCCCCCAACCACTTTTGCCAATCACGAGTAGCTTATATTGGTTCTGAATTGCTACAGGTAGTTGTTGATATGCTTCAATTAATTTGGGGAAATTTTTGCGAGGTTCAAGAGTTCCAACTGATAAAATATACTCTGAACCGTTAGTATATTTATTTTTAAATTCCAAAATTTCTTTACTGCTGGCAGGTTTAAATTTGTTATCTATCCCTAAATATATTGTTTGTATCTTACTAGAATCAGTTTTAAAATATTTTATGAGATCGTTTTTTGTGGCATTAGAATCTGTAATAATTGTGTTTGCCTTTTTGACTGCGTTAATAGTAATCTTTTTATAATAATTAGATAAATTCTGGTGATAGTTTTTGTCAACCAAATATGTAAGATCATGGATAGTAACAACTGATTTAATATCACCAATTTTTTTAGGAAATGCCTGAAAACAAGTGGCGTGATATAAATCAAGTTTGCCAAAATAAAGATTTATTGGTGAAATTAATGGATTAAACCAAATTTTGTCCTTAATCTTACCAAATAAATGATTGGTAATAATTTTGACTTTTTTATTGTTACTGACTAATTCGTTAATCTTTTTTTCTTTTTCTAACCTGTTACGATAATAATTGATAAAAAGTAGATAATCATTTTGATTATCAATTTCTAACAAATTTTTAATCAAATTAAAACTATAACGGCCCACACCGCTGGCGTCATTAATCGCAAAACTCGCATCAAAACCAATTCGCATAAATACCTAATCTGGTTAATATTTGTTAATATGAGTTAATGTTGGTTAATAATGGTTACGTAACTAATATTAACTGCTGTTAACTTTTATTAACTGTTATTAACCTGAACATTCTATTCTACCCTCACATCCCAATACACTCCATAATCTTCTAACCACATCAAGCCGTCAACTACTGGTTGAAAATACTCCCTGTAAACTCCAGTCGAAGTCCCAGGCGGTACTGTAATATTAAAGGTGAACCTACCTGTTTGCCCAGACCCAACTGATTCTTGATCAGCAATAATTCTATTATTTGATGCCCAATTATTATAAAATATACTATCCCTATCTTTAACGCGACTAGTACCTAATTTAACGCCAGAATAACCTGATTTATTCCAAGTAGTTTGACCAGTATTATTAAAATCTACCCATAGTGACGTGCTTTCTCCGACGCTAAGAGTTGGGTAATTTGATTGACCGGCATATTGCAAATATGGACGACTAACTAGTACATCCCAGTAAATCCCATAATCTTCCATCCAAGTTATGCCATCGGCAACTAGTCTAAAATATTCTTTATACGTACCAGATGTCATACCATCTACAGCGCTCATCCAAAAGCTAAAGGTAGCGGTTTGTCCCGGAGCGACTACCTCCTCGTTCATAAAAACTCGGTTATCACTTAGCCAGTGTGAAGGGTGGCCATAAAGATTGTTAATATCGGCTCTTAAAAATGTGGCAATTCTATCCTGACTTCGATCAGTACCTAAATTTACTAAATTACGATACCAAGTAGCAGTGCCCGTATTCTTAACCGTAACCGAAAAATTATATCCTTCACCAATATTTATTGCAGGATAAACATTTTGACCTATCCACTGGTAATGATAACTATCTGATTGGGTAGCAACAATATTATTAAAAACCTTATTTGCATTAATTCGCCCATAACCATAGTAATTAGTAAAATTTTGACCATTCATAGCGCTAACTTTATCAGCATTACCCTCGATGTAAGATCTAACTTCAGCACTAGTTAAACTGGGGTTTTTTGCTAAAATTAAACTAGCAAGAGCGCTAACATATGGGACAGAAAGTGATGTGCCATCAGCATATGCATATTCATTGTTTAAAGTGCTATCTTTTAAAACCAATATATTTTCTCCTGGTGCCAACACATCGAGCTCGGCACCGTAATTAGAAAAACTACTTCTACTATCAACAGAATTTGATGAACCAACTGCTATAGTATTATTGTATCTTGCGGGATAGTTTAGACCAGTGTTTTCATTACCTGCCGAAGCAACAATTACGCATCCTTTGGAGTAAGCGTAATCAATTGCATCTTTCATTACACTAGATTGAGATGCTCCACCAAAACTTAGATTTAAAACCTTGGTGCCACTGTCAGCTGCGTAAATTATTGCTTCAGCCACATCAGAACTGTAAGCATCACCACTACTATTAAAAATTTTTATGGGCATTAGCTTAGCTTGCCAATTAAGCCCCGCTATACCTAAAGAGTTATTAGTCAGTGCCGCCACAACTCCAGCAGTAGCTGTACCATGGTTTAGATCATCTGAATCACTACTAGCAGTAATCTCATAGCGAGTTTCGCCAGCATCCAAAAAAGCATAACCATTAACTAATTTACCCATTAAATCTTCATGTAAGCCATTAATCCCAGTATCGATCATTGCCACAGTAATAGTTGAGGATCCCGTAGTGGTTTCCCAAGCCTCTGGTGCATCAATTTTATCTAGCGCCCACTCGTTAGCATAATACGGATCATTAGGAATAATTGATGGCTTATAAATCTGTTCTTGCTCAATATATTTAATTTCTTTTTTAATAGATTTTGCCCAATAAAGATTTAGTTTTTGCCCCCAAGATGGATTATCTACTCTAAAAGCGCTAATATTGGGTATCTCATCAATTTGATCTTGATTAATATGATATTTTTGCGATAAACCTTCAATACTTAACGGTTCATTTAGCGCAATAATATAATCTCCGCTTGATGAGTCAGCCCAAACAGGCCTTACAAGAAGCAGTAAGGTAATAAGCAGTAAGCAGTAAAAACAAATTGTTAGTTTACTTGTAAACATAAGATTGCTTAAATTATTCTAATTCCTAATTAACCTAATTATTCTAATCAATTTCTAATTAATAAATGACCAAAAATTAATATTATTTAGACATTAGACTTGTTACGTAATAATTTTTGTTGCGAAAACTAAGAATTTTGAGTGAAAATAATGAAGAGTGAGAAAGTTGTAACAGAGTTACACTGACGAACTATGAATTATTTTTTAACCAAAATTATTAGTTTGCAGTAAAAATGTTATTTCGTAATAAGTCTATTTAATCATTGGGATTTGTTTAGAGCAATTAGTATAATTAGAACAATTAGACATTACTTCAGTGTTACAACACTGTCACTCTAAAATATACTCCATAATCTTCTAACCATCTTAAACCTTCGGCCAGTGGTCTAAAATATTCGTTATAAACGCCAGGCAGAGTTCCTTCTGGAACATTAATAAAAAAACTAAACCTCCCAACCTGACCTGGGGCGACACTATTTTGATCTAAGCTAATTCTATTACTGGCTAGCCAATCAGAATATCTAAAATTACTAGCTCTATCAATGGGGTTAGAAGTACCCAGTTTAATAGGGAAGGTACCAGTTTTTGTCCAAGTGGTGGATCCGGAATTTATAAATTCCACCCAAACTGCTGTTTTCTCACCAGCGTGCAGCAATGGATAGTCAGACTGAGATTGCCATGTAGCATGAGGGTAATCTACTTTAACATCCCAATATATCCCTAAATCTTCCATCCAAGTTATACCATCGG
>CAZXAY010000024.1:0-16965 GCA_964638435.1 uncultured Candidatus Saccharibacteria bacterium
GGGTTTTCATTTTACTAAAATACGACATATCAAACCTGATCCAACTTCGGAAGTTGGATCAGGTTCAAATACTCGTAACTTTTTATATTACATCTAATAAATATTCTGGGATTTCATCTATAAATCTCGAACGAAGATTATTTTGAAACTGGCCATATATTAATCTATTTTGAGCGTAAGTTAAATATAATCTCTCTTTAGCGCGCGTTATACCAACATAAGCCAAGCGTCTCTCCTCTTCCAAATCAGCTGGCTCCATGGTTGACCTGCTGTGCGGAAACAATCCTTCCTCCATTCCTACCATAAATACCACAGGAAATTCGAGTCCTTTTGCATTATGTAGTGTCATCAAAGTAATCGCCTCCGAATCTTGATTGTAGCTATCAATATCAGAAACCAAGCTCACTTCAGCCAAAAAATCATCCAACCCACCAACCGACGAGGCAGGCTTTACATATTTCTGAGCTACTGATTTTAATTCCTCCACGTTCTCCCAACGTCCTTCACCCAACTCCGGATCTGACAATAGGTATTTTTTATACCCAGTCACATCACAAATTTTATCGATTAATTCATCAACTCTCAACTCACTACTTGCTTGCCCTGTCTTCGACTCTGAGGGATGAGCCCTCAGGCTCAGACTCGAACGAGAGTTTGTCGAATGGGTAACTCTCATTTTTTCTATCATATCCAGAAACTTTTGAACTTTGTCATTCTGAGGTAATCCCGAAGAATCTCTATTTTGATGAGATCCTTCACTATTGCTCAGGATGACTCCACTACTTTTTCTAAATTTTTCTAATGTTTTTGTTCCAATTCCCCTTGCTGGCACATTAATTATGCGTTCCAAACTCACTTCATCACCCGGGTTTGCAATTAATCTTAAATATGCAATAATATCCTTAATTTCCTTGCGTTCATAGAATCTTACTGCCCCAATTAATCTGTATGGAATCCCGTAATCTAGTAGTATCTCCTCGATCACCCGTGACTGGGCATTTGTTCTATATAAAATCACGAAGTTATTCAATTGACCCTGCCCGCCATTGCTATGCTCAGGCGTTGCGGGCGGGTTAGTTAATTGGTTTACCCTGAGCTTGTCGAATGGGTTAATTGGTTGATCAGTTTTAAGTTTTAAGTTGTGGTTTTGAGTTTTAAGTTTTGCACTTTGAGTTAATCCTTGGATTTCTCTCACAACAAACTCCACTTCCTCCCTTTGATCCGGTGCTTCATAGATTGTAATTGGTGCGCCTTCATCATTCTCTGTCCACAAAGTCTTATCAGTGCGATTAATATTTTGTTTAATAATTTTATCAGCAGCAGCCAAAATTGTTTTAGTACTACGATAATTTTGCTCGAGTTTAATTACTTTAGCATCAGGATAGTGTTTTTCAAAATTTAAGATATTCTTAAAATTTGCTCCGCGAAATCCATAAATTGAATTATGCACAACTACGCCTTCGGCAATATAGTTACAGGTTTTATTTATGTTTAAATCATAAACAGCCCCATTATAATTTACTTCTTCGATTTTCTTCACTCTATCTGAAATAATATTGCTACCTTCCAAGACTGCGATTTCCATCAATTCCCTAAGATGCCCTGCTGGCTGAAAGGAGAAAGGTAAATCTTTAATCAAAAAAGCTTTTTTCACTACCGAAAGATTTTCTATTTTATCAGTAATTGATAATATGACCTTTTCTAAAATTCCCAAATCTAGATTAGTAATTTCTAACCGCCAATCATTATACTTACCTTTTCTTGTTCTATAACCTAACAATTCTAATTGTGACCTCAAGTCAAGATTACTGGAATTTATAGAAATTCTATGTAAATTCCAAGGACTAATATTACTTCTTCTTCTATCTTGAAAAAGTGTTAAATTTAATCTCAATCTCGAAATATTCGTTTTACTTACAGCTTGGGGAATATGATGAGGATAATTAAAGAATAGATTAAAATCCTTGAAAATATTTTTAGCATTCTCTCTGGTATTAATTTGGCAATAAATTTTTTTAATTGTTTTTTGGGAAATTTTCATGGTTCTATTTTTATCGGATCTAAAAACTAAAGTAGGAATTTGATATTTTAAACTTAAATAATTCTCCCAATAATAAGCTTCTTCTTTATTATTAGCAATTTTTAGTATCCACATCTTATCGGCGCATTCTTGATTCGCCCGAACATTCAAACCCAATTCTTTTTTTTGCCTATTGTTTGCATACCTCATACTTTTAGTTTGCCCTATTCTATAACCCATCTTTTCAGAATACATTAAATAAATAAAATATAGATTTTCTAATAAAGAAAACTTTGTAAAAAATATATGGTTAGGTGTACATAATATTTTTTTTCTCCCAAAAGTTGTTATTTTGAGCAATTTACCTTTATAAGAATTTTTTTTAATATGTGTTACTTTTTGCGGGAACACTTCACCTCGCCCAGCACATGAGATCACCTTTTCACCAATATTAATTTTCTCGATTTTTTTATTGCCTTCTGTGGTAGCAATTTCTGTTCCAGCAGGCAGACATTGCCAGTCATCTCCCACCACACAAATATTCTTGTGCCTAGTAGCTAGTAATTTAACTAACTGGTATTGCGCCGTGTTAGTATCCTGATATTCGTCGATTAAAATATATTTAAAGAGATTTTGATACTTATTCAAAATCTCCGAGTAATCTTTGAATAATTCCACAGTTTTCATGATTAAATCATCAAAATCTAACGCATTGGCGGCCCTTAAACGTTTTTGATATTCGTAATATGTTTTACCAACAATTTCTTGAAAATATCCTTCAATATACTGTTCGTAATCTTTAGGGCTCAGCAACTCATTCTTAGCTCCACTAATAAAGTGCTGCACTGCATGAGGATTAAAATTTTTGATATCAATACCTTGTTCCTTCATACATTTTTTAATTAAACTTAACGAATCCGATTGATCATAAATGGTAAATGATGATTTATAACCCAATTGGTGAATCTCTCGTCGCAAAATTTTTACACAAACTGAGTGGAATGTACCCATCCACGGTAGCTTGATTTCAGATTTTTTATCCCGAGTATTTTCGAGGGAATAATTTATGATTTCAGATTTATTTGAAAATTGGAATTTAGAGTTTGAAATTTGCCTGCCCTGAGCGGAGTCGAAGGGTTTGTTATTTGTGTCTTGATTATTGGAATTTGCAAAAATGAGCAATTTTGATATACGATTACTCATTTCTGCTGCTGCTTTATTAGTAAACGTCACTGCCAAAATATTGTACGGGCTAATTCTTTTCTCTTTAATTAAATAAGCAATCCTATGGGTTAAGGTTTTTGTTTTACCACTACCTGCCCCCGCGAGGATTAATACTGGCCCTTCAATTTGCAAAACCGCCTCTTTTTGCATTGAGTTTAAGCCATCTAAAATATCCATATAAACTTTGGGTTTGAATTTTATACAATCTTTAATTAATTTTTTTTGATAAATCTCTAGCAACCTCTACACCATATCCTTTTTCCGCCTCTTCAATAATTTTTTTATTTTCATTTAGTGATAATAATTCCAGAATCTCTAATTTTACTTTAGCATCGCTGACTAATTCACTTAGTTTTCCAATTACTGCAATATTTTGCTCGCCATCGATTTTTATCTCGTTTAATTTATATTCAATCGCTTTTATAATTATTCTAACATTATTAATACTAAAATCGGTTAATCTTGGGAGTTGGTTTAATTCATGTTTGCTAAAACCTACATCGTTAACTATTTTAATCAAAGCATCATTTAATTCTTGTTCGCGCATGGCCTGACTTTTTATTTCCCATAAATCATGTTTTTTAGTGGGGTGGCCTTCAAAAATCGTTGGTTTATTAGTAAAAGTTTGTGCACTCGACAGATCAAAATCAAAATATCTTGGATATTTTTTCCTAAAATCCTCAAATCTTTTTACACCATCTTTACTTCTAGTTATTTTATTGAATTCCCCTGCTTTTGTAATATCTAAATTAGCCAATTCCTCTCGCAACATACTTATATACTGTGCAATCTGTTCAGCAATATCTTTGGCAAATCCAATTTTTTTTGGAGTAATACTTGGCTCATCATCTTCAATATATTTCTCAATATCTTCGAGTTTTGATTTAGCTCTTGCTAACTCAGTCGACAACCTTATACGTCTTCTTTCAAACTTACTATCTAATCTTTTAATATCCTGTTTTTCTGCCACATTATCAAAATAATTATCAATAATGCTATCAGCTATTTTCCACACATTTTTAGCTGTAGAATAAATTTTATTAGTAGCTGTTTTTAAAACTTCTTTATGGATATTTTTTCCTTGATCATTCATTAACTGTATATAATCTTCTAGCAATTTTTTAGTAGCTTGTTCTACTAAAGTTTCTTCGAGTTCATCCTCTAAACCACCCCACTTTTCCGATAATATAGAATGTTTTTTTAGCTCCTCAATAACTTCGTTTGGAGTCTTACTTAATAAATATGTATATTGTTCATCTAATGTTTTTGGAACTTTTGCCTGTTCAGCAACAACAAAACTAGCCAATTCTTCTCGTGTTTTATCGTATGAAGGATTTTCAATACTAAATGAATCTACCATATCATTCTCCTGTTTAAATATTATGTATCTAAATTTATTTAATCAAAAATATAACTAATTGTCCAATTTAAAGCAAAAAGCCGTCTGCGCAAACCATTAGGTTTTTGCAAAACGGCTGAGATCTCCAAATGTGAATCATCTGAAAACCGAGTTTTTCTTAACCGGAGTTCCTAGCTGATCGTATCTACCATCCAAGTAAGGCATTATGAGCCTACTTTCGACAAATAGCTTTTGATCAACTAGAACATGTTCCCCAGATAACCCTTCGTCGATAATTGTATATGTCTCATATCGACTTTTTTTCTCTATTAGTTTTTGTTTACACTGCGTGTAAACACGGAGATAGAAGTAGATTGCCAGAGCAACTACTATCCCCAATAATAGTTCCCCTAGCATTCTAATCACTTCCTTTCAAAATTTTTCAAATTTTTATGTTCATCTCAATCCCATCTTTTTATCTATTGAGGATTTTAATATTGTACATAATCACACCTGTCTTGTCAAGGCCATTGTACCAGATTGTACCAGATGACAACGTCTTGGACAATAGTCGGGTCTGTCGCCAATCAATTTTTTACAGGTTAGATGATTTTGACCAAATATTTGATTTAACCTGTAAAGTCCATCAAAATTGATCGTTCGGCGACAGACCCATAGTATCATTCGTAGTTCGTTTAATTCGTATTTAGTAGGATAGCCGAGCTTACGAGGCAATTAAAAAAGACCCAAGTAACAAGTTATCGGATAATGATATTTTAATTATTGTCCGCTTGACTTGGGTCTCCAATTGGCTGCTCGTGAACCAATCGTCGTTTACCCCTTCCAGGGATATACCCAAGAAAAAGTGTGATCAATTGATTCTAGCCGGTTTCTCGAAGTTAATCGAGGTGGTGTCCTTACCTAATTTTTAAATATGCATTTTGCTTGCAAAGCGTAGCTTTAGCGAAGTTTTGTTTTTGTTTTTTTCAGCGTAGTTCCGCGATTATTTTGTTCGCTTTATTCCGCTTTCTTTAGTAAGGACAGTTTGTTCCGGGTTTGAGATCAATCAAGAGCTATTTTTTAAAACTCCGATTTTCCCGGAACAAGCTGACTCTACTAAATTATAGTTTCACCCTCTTTTATTAATATACTTTCTTTCTGATTATAATATCATACCACCTACAGCAATATTTGTCAATACTACGTACGTAAAATGTCCAAATAACAGGTTGAATAATTTAAAAATTAAAAATTAAAAATTAAAAATTTCTAAGGTTATCCACAACGTAAAAAGGCTTTCTAGCTTATTTAATTACATTCAATCACGCAAGAAACGCCTTCACGTTGCAGGCAGCTTAAATTTAATACATTAAAAATTGTAATTTTGAATTTGAAAATTGGAAATTATTTGTCATTTGATATTTGGTTATTGGAGTTTCCAACTTTAAACGAAGTTTAAAGTTGTATATCCGTTATCCTCTTCTCCATAGTTCTAAAGCGAGTTTGTTCTGGAATAAAAAATAATTCTATCGTGCCTATTGGACCATTACGATGTTTGCGTACAATTATCTCTGATATTCCTTTACGATCGGATTCTGGATTATAATAATCTTCACGATAAATAAACATTACCACATCAGCATCTTGCTCAATGGAATTATGGACAATAATATTATTGGCTACAAAATTATGCAATCCAATAACTGTAATATCATATACCTTTTCTTCCCCAAGGGGATGAATTTCGATAATTTTTTCCCAAAAGATATCTGAATCCGCTAGGTTTTTTAATTGTTGGTCATTCAACACTTGGGCAATTTTAAGTAATCTTCCTCTAGATAAACCATTATGATATCTTTGGGTACCACTATAGCTCCACCCCATTTTTTGATGAAAAACTCTTGTAGTCCAACTTTTAGCCATAAATTTTTGACTAATAATTTTCCAAATATCTTTAGGAATAACATCAATATTGGTGTTGGGAATAATTTTGCTTAGTTCTATTTTGGCCTTTTCTACATTAACAGATTTTTTACCAAATATTCCTATTTTTCTTAAAAATTTGAGTTGATCAGTCGCGCCAGAAATTATCAAATTATAGGTCGGATCATAACTACCTTTTTGCGATTTCTTAATAATACTATGTATACCAAAGTGCAGTAAAAGATGTTGGAGTCTTGTAATTAAATTTTTGCTGTTAGATGCATAGTACAATCTCCACGAACCAGACGATTTAGTTAAACTACCATCTGTGGCAAATAAGTGTTTAATGAATAAGGCTATTTGTCTATTTGACAAGGTTAAAATACTATTCGGTATAATCTTTTGGCCAGCGCGTTGATCAAATATATTAAGTTCTTCATCTAACCATTTGACGATCGGGTTTCTTCTACCTCTAGCCAAACGCTCAGAAGATGATAAATAAAGATGATGCCAACTTTTTTGTCTAACCAATCTATTTTTGGTTTTAAATTCTTGAATGGAAACTTTATTAACAATATCAATACACAATCGATCAGAATTGGTATAATGAAGTGGCTGTTTTTTAAGATAACATCCATCGCCGATTAGATGTGCTAGCAAGATAATCTTATTGTCAGAAAAATTGTGATTGTCATCTTTATCAAAATCAATTATTCTTGGGGTAGCTAGATAATCGCCTAATATTAGTTCATCCAATCTTCTCCAACCATTGATGGTTAAAAATTGATGGTTGGCAGTTGTTTTTATCTCTTTGCCGCTATCTAATTTTAGATTATACAATGTTTTGACACCTGTGGGGAAGATTTTACTGGTTTTTTCTGCAGTTAATTTATTATTTATATTCAGTCCTGCGAGATAAAATTTTGATTGACCAGTTAAATCTTTAATACTAATCATCTCACCAGTTTGTGAATTAAATATCAAAGTATCGCCTGCCAAACACCCGCTTTCTCTTAAATCCGCCAGCATTGGACGCTTATCCGGTCTGTGTTCAACAGCGCGATTTAGCTGACTAAGAACCATCACTGGCACATCAAGTTCACGTGCTAAACCTTTTAGCCCACGAGAAATTTCCGAAACTTCTTGTACTCTATTAGCATCACCAGAAGTAGATCTGCCTTGCATTAATTGCAGATAATCTACAATAATTAGCCCCAAACCATGCTCAGATTGCAAACGCCTGGCTTTAGTCCTAATTTCCATAATATTTAACATTGGCGAATCATCAATATATAGTGGCGCTTCGCTAAGTACCCCCATAGCATAACCAATTTTGGGAAAATCTGCTTCGGTTAGATTACCGGTTCTAAGTTTCCAAGCATCAACTCCCGCCTCGCCACAAAGCAAGCGATCAACTAATTGCTCTTTAGATTGTTCTAAAGAAAAAACTCCTACTGGTATTTTACCTTTAATTGCTACGTATTGAGCAATATTTAGCGCTAGTGAAGTTTTACCCATAGATGGGCGAGCCGCAAGTATTATTAAATCCGATGGCTGGAGTCCTGCTAATAAATTATCTAAATCCCTATAACCTGATGAAATTCCTCTTACTTTTCCTTTATTTTTATGCAAATCATCAATTCTGTCAAAAGCATCAGATAAAATAGATTTAATGGGTGTAAAATATTGTTTTAAATACTTTTGTGAAACTCCAAACAAACTCGATTCGGCCTCATCTAAAATCGTATCCAGGTCTTGAGTCTCGTGATAACCTGATTCTGCTATTTTACCAGCAGCACTAATTAAACGCCTAAGTACTGCCTTTTGATGCACAATCTCGGCATACTTTACCACATGCGCTGAGCTAGGTACCGAATTAACTAATGTTGCCAAGTATGATGCCCCACCGACATCCTTAAGTTTTTTTTGTTTTTCTAATATATCCGTTAAGGTTAATACATCTATTGGGCTATGATCGTTGAATAATGTCAAAATTGCATTATATATTGATGCGTGATCCTCGCGATAAAAATCATCAACAAACAGCGTATCCGCAATTTTAAGCGGGGCATCTTTATCAAGCATAAGCGAACCTAAGACTGATTGCTCGGCCTCTAAGTTTTGTGGCGGTACCTTAAGAGGTACTTCGACTTTTACTTCATTACGATTGGACATAAATTCTCCTACTAAATACTAAATGAACGAAATACGAAATTATTTACGAAATTTCTTTAGTATTATTTTTAGTATTTCGTTTTATTCGTATTTCGTAGGATCAACTATATTTAGTTTATAAAAAAGACCCCAATAGGTCAATTTTACTCTTAAACGCAATAATTCTCCCCATATTGTCCACTTTTATTCCCCAAATACTTCCATCGCATCAGCAACTAAATTATCATTAATAACATTTTCATCATTAGTTTTTAGCTTTTCACTTTTAGTTTTTAACTTTTCTTCCACCACACATTCTACTCCCATTTTTGTACCGATAACCTTTTCAATCGCTTCAACAATTATCACAATTTTATCGCTGGCCATAATCCTTTCGGCATAGAATTTAAATTTAACCCCAATAATTATTTTATTATCTTTAATTTCTAGCGCCTTAGCATCTTTTAATAAAGTCCCTAATGATTGATTATTAGCCAGTACTGCTCCCACAACCTCAGGCCACTTCTCCTGTAAATTTATGATTTTAGATTTTAGATTTAAGATTTGATCATCAGCCTTAGGTTCTTCATCAGTTGCAGTTATACTATCCACTTCAGGACTTGTGGGGATTTCAGATTTATTTTCACTTTTGATTTTTGAATTGTCACTTTGATCCTTGATCTTTGCTTCTTGGTCTTGTTTGTTTGTTTCTATGTTTTTGTGTTCTTTTGTTCCTTTGTTACATGTTATATGCTCCATGTTACATGATTCCACAACTGCCAACTCCATTGGAATCTGTGGAATCTGAGCATATTTCATATCCTGTCCAGCTTCTATAAACTTTTTAATGATTTTTAATAAATTGTAGTCGCTGTTTTTTACCATTTTATCGCGTAATGCTTCGATCACAGTTTGATTAAATTGAGCTAAATCATATCCTTCGCTATAAATTTGATCAATTAAATCAATTGCACCACTAACATCATTTTTCTCCAACATCACAATAAATTCATCTAGTAGATTTTGCGGCACTAAACCCAAAATCTCTTTAACATGACCAAGTTGAATTTCTTTTTCATTTAACGAGGCAATTTGATCCAAGATTGATAAGGAATCTCTAAAAGATCCATCACCTGCTCTGGCAATTAACTCTACTGCATCAGGATTAATTTTAAACTTCTCTTTTTGAGCAATTGTTAGTAAATTGTCAATTAATTCTTTAAAGCTTGCGCGCTTAAAATCAAACTGCTGAGTACGTGACAGAATTGTATCTGGAATTTTATGAAGTTCTGTAGTCGCCATAATAAAAACAGCATGGGCCGGTGGCTCTTCTAGTGTCTTAAGCAGTGCATTAAAGGCCTCTTTGGTTAACATATGTACTTCATCAATAATATATATTTTGTAGGCGCTATTAGAGGGTGCGTAACGCACTTTATCGCGAAGCTCTCTAATCTCATCAATACCACGATTTGAAGCGGCATCAATCTCAATTACATCCATTGACCTATCACCTGTGATTTCTACGCAACTAATACATTCATTACATGGCTCATATTCATCAGATTTTCGATTTTCGATTTCAGATTTTAGATTTGTTTTGCAATTCAATGCTTTGGCCAGTAATCTCGCCATAGTAGTTTTACCGGTACCTCTTGGTCCACTAAAAAGATAAGCATGGCCAATTTTGCCTTGCGCAATGGAATTAGTCAAAACTTTTTTGATATGTTCTTGACCAACAATATCAGCAAATTTTTGTGGACGATGCTTTCGATATAATGACATAAACTCCTAAAAATTAAAAATTGGAATTTAGTTTCCCTGTTCCTACTATATTAAACAAACAGGCTTTTGGCAAATGCCAAAAGCCTGTTTAGGGTCTGTCCTGATATATACTGTCCCGATATATATTCAAAAATTATTCTTCAACCGTTATATCCCAATAAACTCCGTAATCCTCCAACCAAGTGGCAATTTCCAATAATGGCTGAAAATATTCTCGATACACGCCTGGTGATGCGCTAATCGGGACTGTAATGTTAAAAGTAAATCTCCCGGTTTGACCTGGTGCAATACTATTTTCATCAAGATTAATTCTATTAGCGTATGGCCAATCAGAATTAAAGATGCTAATTCTATCCTTAGCGTGACTCGTACCCAATCTAATTACTGAATATCCCAATTTATTCCAAGTAGTTTCACCCGTATTACGAAAATCTACCCATAAAGTTGCTGACTGGCCAGCATGAAGTGTTGGATTATCTGATTGAGCTACCCACTGGGTATGAGGATTAACAACTGTTACATCCCAATATATTCCTGGATCTTCCATCCAAGTTATACCATCGGCTACCACACGGAAATATTCGCGATAAGCACCAAGGGGCATATTTAATGGGATAGTATACCAAAATGAAAAGTTTGCTGTTTCGCCCGGAGCAACTGTATCTTCTTGCATCATAACGCGATTTGCTGAAATCCAGCCCGAAGCATTGTTGTTATTTCTATCCTCGCGAATAAAATCCGAGATTCGGTCTGCAATTCTGTTAGTCCCAAGGTTAACCAATCCTTTAGCCCAAGTAACCGTACTGGTATTCTTAACAGCTACTTGGAAATTATATGATTGACCAGGGCTAAGAATTGGATAAGCATTTTGAGACACCCACTCGCAAGGATAATAAGCCTGAGCATTACTAATCACTTCAACATTCCAATAAATTCCATAATCCTCCATCCAAGTAACACCATCAACAACTGGTCGAAAATGTTCGTGGTATGTACCTGCAGCCATATCAGACGGCGCACTCATCCAAAAACTAAAAGTAGCATTTTCACCAGGAGCAACTGCATCTTCCTGCATCATAATACGATTAGAACTTGACCAATTAGATGGATGTCCATAGAGATTGTTCAAATCTGCTCGGATAAATTTCGATTCTCGGTCAAGCGGTAAAGAAGTTCCAAGAGTTACACTATTTTGGTACCAATTAGCGCTACCTGTATTTTTAATAGTAACTGTAAAATTATATCCTTGACCCTGTCTTATTGTTGGATATGCGTTTTGGCTAACCCACTGGTAATGGTAACTATCTGGATTAGACGAGGGAGCTTCAAGCCAAGTTAGTGTAAAATCATCACTAGCAGGATTACCAGCATTATCTGTTGTTGTTAACCTTATTACATAGGTGCCATTAATATTCGCTGTAATTGTTGTTGAGGCTAAAGAGCTAGAACCAAAAGTAATATTTCCACCATCAGGACCACTAACTTTACTCCAAGCATAACTGGCAATTCCGCTAGTATCAGTTGCTAACCCAACTTGAGTAAACCCAGCATTTTTGGATTGATCAGATCCGGCATCAACAGTAGGATTTACTGTATCCCAAATTAATGTCATTTCGTCATAAGTAGTATTACCAACATTATCTACAGTTGTTAATCTAATTACATAAGTACCATCAGCACTAGCTGATATTGTAGTATCTTCACTCGTATCTGATCCAAATGTAATTGTCCCGGGACCACTTACTTGGTTCCAAGCATAGCTGACAATTCCGCTAATTGTATCTGTCACAGTTGCATTTTGTGTATATTGGGCTTTAGTAGTTTTATCCGTACCGGCATTAGTTACTGGAGCTGTACCATCATAAATAATAGTATCATTTATCGCAGTTGAGATATTCCCAGCATTATCTTTAAACTGTGCATAAACTGTTTTAGTGCCATCGCTTGATGTTAGAGTCCAACCAGTTTTATTAGTCGCATAAGTTTCCCAATCTGACCAAGTGGAATTATTGTTAGAAAAACGCATTTGATAAATGCCAGATAATGCATCCGTAGCTGAGAGGGTTAAAGCGGAAGTAGTGGAAGTTGTATAGGTATCTCCTGAATTGATAGAAATCGAAGTACTTGCAGGAGCAGTACCGTCATAGATAATCGTATCGTTAACAGCATCAGAAGCATTACCTGCATTATCTTTAAACTGCACATAGACTGTTTTAGTACCGTCACTACTTGATAAGGTCCAACCCGATTTACTAGTTGCATAAGCTTCCCAATCTGACCAAGTAGTGTTATCATTAGAAAATCTCATTTGGTAAACACCCGAGGTTGCATCAGTAGAGGCAAGAGTTAAAGTAACTGTAGTTGAGTTAGTATAAGTTGCGGCAGAATTAATAGAAACAGACGTACTAGTTGGTGCGGTTGTATCATAAACAAAAGTTTTTTGCCCGTGAGGCAGTTGAATATTGGTTGCATTGTCTCTTGCATAGGTATCAACAGTATAAGTTTCGCCAGAAGTCATATTACTGACCGCAAAATCATAGCTTATGGAGCTACCTGGATCAACTGTGTCAGTATAACAGGTTAATTCTAAAGTCCAGATACCACTACACCAGCCTGCACCATCAGAACTTCGATTAATAGCAATTCCCGCAATACCAACGCCGCTATTTTCGTCAGACAAATTTACAGTAATAGTCACAGGCCAATTGCTAGCAGAATAATAGCTACTAGACAAATCTGTTGCTGAAATTGGAGCTATCGTATCAAGGATAATTGTATCACTTACCGAGCTAGAGGTATTGCCTGCATTATCCTTAAATTGCGCATATACTGTTTTAGTACCGTCACTTGATGCTAAGGTCCAACCAGTCTTGCTGGTTGCATATGTCTCCCAATCACTCCATGTAGTGTTATCATTAGAAAATCTCATTTGGTAATTACCAGATAACGCATCCGTAGTTGAGAGGGTTAAAGTAGAAGACGTGGTTTTTGTATAAGTATCTCCGCCATTGATGGAAATTGAATTACTAGTTGGTGCAGTTGCGTCGTATATTATCGTATCATTTACCGCATCAGAAACATTACCGGCATTATCTTTGAACTGCGCATATACTGTTTTAGTACCGTCACTTGAGGTCAATGTCCAACCAGTTTTGCTGGTTGCATATGTCTCCCAATCACTCCATGTAGTGTTATCATTAGAAAATCTCATTTGATAATTGCCAGAGGTAACATCAGTAGACGCAAGAGTTAAGGTAACTGATGTTGAGTTAGTATAAGTTGCAGCAGAATTAATAGAAACAGACGTACTAGTTGGTGCGGTTGTATCATAGGTAAATGAACCTGTTCCACTTACTTCTTCTACACTTCTACTGGTATCCTTAGCTTTAGTACTAATTGAATAAGCAGTTCCATCTGTTAAATTAGCTCCGGCTAAGTCATAATGCCAAATTCCCGAAGCTAGTGATGCCGTGAGCCAACCTGGATCAGACGATTCCCAACTATCACCATCCCAGTAATATCCAGTTTTTTGAATTTTAATTTTAACTTCATCGGCGTTAGTATAGGTTCCAGTGATTATACTACCTGCAGTTGACCATCCACTAGCATTGTAATAGCTACTCGTGGTAACTGTGGCAATAGGAGTACTAGTATCGACTGCAATACCATTAGAATCGATAATCTCACTGTAATTATTGGCATTATCAAACGCTCTGACGCCAAAGAAGTATGTTTCATCATTAGTTAAAGTCAAACCGGTTTTTGTTACCAAGGTATCAGTACCATTATTAAACCAATAAATATCATCTTGCCAAATTGCATTATTATAATATTTATTTGTGCCAACATTGTCATAGAAAATCTTATACTCATATCCTTGGATTCCACTTGTTGTATCAGTCGAGGCTGTCCAATTTGCCGATAATTGATCAGTCAGTGAGGTATATGTTAAATCAACACCAACATTAGCTCCATCAAAAATACTGGCTGGTTTAGTTGGATCGGTTTGATCCCAAGTAAGAGTAAAGTCATCAGTTGCTGAGTTACCAGCATTATCAGTTGCAGTTAATCTTATTACATAAGTTCCATCAGCGTTGGCAGAAATTGTAGTAGCAACTGCGTCATAAGTGCCAAAAGCTACAGTTCCTGATCCACTTATCTTACTCCAGGCGTAACTGGCCACACCACTCAAACTATCACTGGCCGAACCAGTCTGAGTAAAACTAGCATTTTTGGTTTGATCTGATCCTACGCTAACAGTTGGATTAGCTGTATCCCAAATTAGAGTCATATCGTCAGTAGCACTATTACCAGCATTATCAGTTGCAGTTAATCTTATTACATAAGTTCCATCAGCGTTGGCAGAAATTGTAGTAGTAACTGCGTCATAAGTGCCAAAAGTAACTGTACCAGAACCAGAAACCTTACTCCATGCATAACTAGCCACCCCACTTGTTGCATCAGTCACAGTTGCGTTCTGACTAACTTGCTCACGTACCGTTTTATCAGTTCCAGCATTTACTATTGGAGCAGTGGCATCCCAAACCAGGGTGAAGTCATCAGAATTGGAATTCCCAGCATTATCAGTCGCAGTTAAACGAATTACATATGTTCCGTCAGCGTTGGTAGAAATTGTAGTAGCAACTGCGTCATAAGTGCCAAAAGTAACTGTACCAGTTCCACTAACTTTACTCCACGCATAAGTTGCTATCCCACTTAAACTATCGCTGGCTGAACCAGTTTGAGTAAACTCGGCATTTTTAGTTTGATCACTACCAGCACTAACAGTAGGATTCGTCGTATCAATTACTAGTGCTTTATTAGCTGCTAAATTTGTAGTAGGTACAAAGTTGCTCATGGCATTACTGACTTGATCAGCAATAGTTCCCGAAATAGTTTTAACTGTTAAATCACTTGATGTATCTCCAGTCTGCACCGTATAATTACAAGTCCCAGTCGATGCATTACTAACCGCAAAAGTACAAGTTCTATCCGTATCACCAGTTTCTAACGTTACTGTCACATTCCCTGTAGAAGTTACCGCTTCAGAAAAAGTCATATCAATATCAATCACTTCACCAACTTTATAATTACCATTAGTTTTATCAGAATTAACATTAGTAATTGTCGGAGGTGTTACATCTATAGTAAAAGTATTAACCGATAACCAACTGCTTGGGTTGCTAGATGCATCAGTAACTTTAATACGACAGTTTGAGTGAGTAGCCTCAGATAGTGCGCTAAAAGTTATAGTATTATCTCCGGCAATAGCAGATGTCATTCCACTTGTACAATCTCCGTCTCCGTCATAACTAATCGTCCCAGCTTCATCAGAGTTAAAAACATAATTTGGTGTAGGATCATTTGTTGGTGTGGTAACAGCTGTAACTTGAGTCAGGATTGGGGGCGTAACATCAGGAACAATCGCAGGAGAAGTTGCATATCCTAAACCACCACTCCAATTATGCGTATACCACATCTTATATGTGGAACCATCTTCAATAACATTTGGGTACATTACGCCAGTTGCATCCCATTTCCCATCCGATCCACTCAATATTGGATTATTGAGTGATTTATTCCATGTAATTCCATCTAATGAAGTTGCATATCCAATCTTATAAGTTGAAGATCCAGAAGTATTACCTGCATAAAACATTTCGTAAGTTCCATAGGTATTTTTTAGGACATAAACTGAATACAATGATTCACCGGATTGATATCCATCCCAAGCTCCATTGTCGCCTTGTTTTAAAACAAGATTATTAGCTGTATTACCAGCAGCGCTTTGTACTTGCCCCAAATCCTGTGGTTCTGTCCAGGATGTTCCATTATCTGATGTTGCGTAAGCAATATAATTCTTTCCACTTCCTTCATTACAATTATAATACATCTTATATGTGCTACCATCTTTAATCACAAAAGGATTCATCCTATCGGTATCCCAGACTTTTGTAACATCATAAGTCACCTGAGTTTCTGTGCTCCAAGTAATCCCATCCGCTGAAGTACGATAACCAGTATAAGTATATCCGTTATACCACATTTTATATATTGACCCGTCTTTTATAATAGATGCTTCATGAGCATTAAAATTTGCACCCGATTCGTTTTTAATGTTTTGTGCTGTTGACCAAGTTATACCATCAGAAGAGGTTGCATAAATATTAGGGCCACCATCCTGTTCCGTCCACATTTTATATCTTTTGTTAGCATCTGCTTCTGTTAAATCCTTAATAATTCTTGGGTAGCTAGTATATTTTGGATTTATTGAAGTAAATTTAAGATTAAAACCATTAGTAACATCAGAATAACTAATTTTGGTATTGCCACTGACATCTAAGGCAAGTGAAGTGTCCCATCCAACATACCCAGCAGAATCAACAATAGAAGTTGTCCAGCTGGAACCATCGTAGCTGGCATATTTTAAATCATAATTGGTAATATCAGAATAACTAATTTTGGGGTTGCCACTGACATCTAAGGCAAGCGAATTGTTCCGTCCAACATCCCCAACAGAATC
>CAZXAY010000025.1:0-16772 GCA_964638435.1 uncultured Candidatus Saccharibacteria bacterium
ATACATCAGAATAACTTCAGGTTCATCAACCCACAGATAAGTTGGACGCTAATGTGACTTTGGGATTGACATATTCTATTATTTATGATATAATAAAAAATTGAATTTGTAAAAGTTCGGGACATTTAGAATATGAATATGAGGAGGAAATAAAGATGGCTATTTTTGTATGCGTAAAGTCAGAGGGTGGATGCGGCTATATCGGGGATTCAAATGAATTGCTAATTACTAGTGATCCAATTGGTCATACACTTTGCCCTGAGTGCCATAAGAAAAAACCGCAATTAATACTTGATTCCTCCTCCGATTTTGACGAACTAACCAAAGATATTCCACTTTCTGAGGAAGAAAAGGTAAAGTGGAGTGACACCATATGGGATTTTTATGATAAGGAACAACAAAAATACCATAATGAGCGACTGGCTCTTGATAAAGAGGATGAAGAGTTGGCTGCCAAAGCCCGTGCGGCAGAATTTGAAGAGATGCTTGATCAGCCCAGTGAAGGAGATATAGAAGATAGCAAATGAGGCTTTGGCGGGTACCAGTACAGGGTGGACATCACGAACGAGGTGGAGAAATCCCCTCGTTTTTTCTTTGGGAGAAAATTTTGAGATTTATTCTGTATTTACACAATTTGAGCACAACTTCTTTCACCTCGGAGGTGTGAGAATCCTTCACCTCCGAGGAGGTGCTTAAATTGTTTCTAGCCACACTTGCTAAATCCACTTCTCGACAAGCTCGAAGCGGTTTCTTAACCGCATTTAGAGAAACCGCATGAATTGCATTTGAGGCAGCCTTCGCCCATTTCTAATATTCCACCGCATTCGGGGCAGGCTGGGGCAATACCCATATCAGCTATAGTAGTTTTTTTGGAGGCGCTATCTAACGATTCGGCTTGAAAGTTTTTTTCTTTATCAAACATACTGAGTTGTCCACGTTTCAAATGTTTTTCTAGTACTTTTGCTATAGCGTCCGGAACCGAGAGAATAGTTCCTTCTTCTGTCCAAATGGGGCTAGGGCCGCGAATGCCTTTTAGCTCGTCAACTATGATATTTGGGTCAACACCGGATCTTAGTGCGAGAGAAATTAATCGTCCAATTGCCTCAACTTTAGCGGCAAAGAATCCTCCAGCCTTACCCATTTGGGCAAAAGCTTCAAAGGGTCGGCCATCATCATCCTCATTAATAGTCACATAAAGTGTGCCATAAGCAGTTTTGGTTTTATAAGTACAACCACGTACCATATCAGGGCGTTTACGAGGTTTAATCTCTGGCGCTGAAGGGATAATTTCTGTTGAATAACGTTGTAATTTATCTGATTTGCCAGTAGTTAAAACTTGCACATCTTTTGATCCATCACGATAGATGGTAACACCTTTAGTCTTGAGTTTATAAGCAAGCAAATATGATTGGCGTACATCATCAATCGAAGCTTCGTTAGCAAAGTTAATAGTTTTGCTAACAGCATTGTCGGTATATTTTTGAAAAGCGGCTTGCATCTTAATGTGCCATTCGGGAGTGATCTCGTGCGAGGTAACAAAAATATTCTTAATATCCTCGGGAATATCTTTAATATTATGTAATCCTCCTTCATCAGCAATCTTCTCCATCAATTCTTTGGAATAAAAGCCACGTTTTTTGGCAATTTCTTCAAAATATTTATTGACATAAACCTGTTCAAGCTCGGCAGTACCATCGGCTTTCCAGATAGATTTTTTTTTGTAAACTAGGGCAAAAAACGGTTCAATACCACCAGCGCAATCCCCTATTAAACTAAGCGTACCAGTTGGGGCAATGGTGGTCACAGTAGCATTACGGATTTTTTTAGCACCTGGTTTATCGTAAACACTGCCTCCGAAATTTGGAAAAGCGCCGCGGGTTTCGGCCAATTTTTCGCTAGCAATATGCCCTTCATCATTAATAAACTTCATCACTTTTTCTGCCAATTTAACAGCTTTATCGGAATTATAGGGAATTTTTAATTGAACTAACATATCTGCCCAGCCCATCATTCCTAGACCAATTTTACGATTACCTTTAGTACGTTCTTCAATCTCAGGTCTAACAAATTTGTTGACATTAATAACATTATCTAAAAAGTGAACAGCTTTATGAGTAATTTCTTTAAGTTTTTCCCAATCAACTTCACCATCATTAACCATATGTGCTAGGTTAATTGATCCTAAATTGCATGATTCAAATGGTAATAGTGGTTGTTCGCCACAAGGGTTAGTTGATTCAAAAACATCAACATTTGGTGTTGGATTATATTTATTCATTTCATCGATAAATATTATACCAGGATCGCCATTTTTCCAAGCATTATTGACCATTTTTTCAAAAACATCCTTAGCATTAAGCTTGCCAACAACTTTTTTGGTATGCGGGTCAATTAAATCATAATCTTCCCCAGTTTCAACTTTATCCATAAATTCATCTGTTACAGCAACAGATAAATTAAAATTTTGAAATTTTTTACCATCTAATTTAGCGTCAATAAAATAGAGAATATCAGGATGGTGAACAGGTAGTATTCCCATATTAGCGCCGACCCTAACCCCACCTTGCATTAATTCGCGACCTGTTGTATCAAAAATTTCCATAAATGATAATGGGCCACCAGCTACTCCATCAGTCGAGCCAACTCTAGCGCCAGATGGACGCAAGCGACCAAAAGAAAAACCAGTTCCGCCACCACCTTTGTGTACTAGTGCTGTAGTTTTTAGGGCATCAAAAATCCCTTCCATAGTGTCTGGTATAGGGATAACAAAACAGGCCGAAAGTTGGTGAATTTTTCTACCGGCTCCGCGGAGGGTTGGTGAATTTGGTAAAAAATCAGTTTGCGAGAGTACTTTAAAAAATTCTGTAGCAGTTTTGGTAATTAACTCGTCGTCATTAGTATATGATCTATCCCCTTCAGCGATAGCCTCAGCAACACGTTGGAATAAATTAGCGGGTTCTTCAATTGGTTTATTATTTTTATCTTTGATTAAATATCTTTTTTCTAAAATACCAATTGAGTTATCAGAAAGATGCATTTTTTTAGCTAAAGTTATAAATGGCTCCTCGAGTGGGGTCAAATCTGTATCGTTTTTATCAAGTTTTTTAGTACTTTCGTTTTTATCAGATGAAATATTTTTAATAATTTTTAAATCATCTTTTGCTTCTTTTTCAAATAATGTCGATGAATGAATTTGCGGCATTTTCCCCTCCTTAAATTAGTAATCAGTATCCAGTAACAGGCGGCAGACCCATAATATATTTATAAATAATTTTTTAGTTAAAAAATACTAAGATGAATCCCCCATCTTAAAAAAGTAATTTTTATTTTAGTATTAGTTTAATAGGTTAATACTTGTTAATAAGAGTTAATAGTTGTTAATAACAGTTATCGAATTTTATTTATTTGCATTAGCTAGCCAATATTAACTTATATTAACCGTTGTTAACTATTATTAACTTTCTACTTAAGTTTTCTGCGAATAAACGCTGGGACTTCCAACTCCTCTTCAGCTTTTAATTCTTCATCCTCGGCCAATTGAGAAACAGAATATTCTTGATGCATATTCATTGATTTATGCTCCATAGCATGGCCTAGAGTTTTTTTATTTTGTGAATTGGTTGATTCAAAACCAGTGGCTATAACTGTAATTTTAACTTCTCCGGACATAGATTCGTCGATAATTGATCCAAAAATGATATTTGCATCTGGATCAGCGGCCTCCGTGATTGTTTTGGCAGCTTCATCAATTTCATACATTCCAAGATCTGGTCCACCGGTAATATTAAATAAAATACCTTTGGCACCATCTATTGAAAGTTCCAAAAGTGGAGAATCAATTGCAGCTCTGGCCGCTTCGATAGCTCGGTTATCCCCAGTTCCTCTACCAATGCCCATTAAAGCTGACCCGGCGTCTTGCATAATGGTTCGAACATCAGCAAAGTCCACGTTAATTATACCGTGTAGGGTGATTAAATCAGAAATTCCTTGAACACCTTGACGGAGAACATCATCAACAACTAAAAAGGCGTCCAATAGGGATGTTTTTTTATCAATGACTTGTAAAAGCCTGTCATTCGGTATAGTAATCAAGGTGTCAACTTTGTCTTTTAATTCTTCTATTCCAAGCTCGGCGACCTTTTTGCGTCTTAAACCTTCAAAAGAGAATGGTTTAGTTGTAACTCCAACAGTTAATGCACCTAATTCTTTGGCGATTGCTGCAACCATTGGTCCAGCTCCAGTACCGGTACCACCACCTGATCCATAGGTTACAAAAACCATGTCGGAACCTTTTAATACCTCATAAATCTCATCCTTATTTTCTTCAACAGATTTACGACCAATTTCTACATCACTACCAGCACCAAGACCACCGGTGGTTTCTTTACCAATTTGGACTTTTATGGGTGCTTGATTATGGAGTAGTGCTTGGGCATCAGTATTTACCGAAATAAATTCGATACCTTTAACTTTAGCTTCAATCATTCGATTGACGGCGTTCCCTCCAGAACCACCTACACCTATCACTTTAATGATAGCAAATGTTTCAATGTCGGATGTAGCTTTTTGCATTTGAATTCCTTTTAATATATCTTTAACCACGGATTTTATTTACTGATTTCACAGATAACTTAACAAATTCCAAAATACAAACAACAAATTACAAATAAACTCCAATTATCTAATTTTCGAAAATTTGAATATTATTTGAAATTTGGATATTGTTATTTGGAATTTTAAAGATCAGTGTGATCTGTGATAAAAGATTTGTGGCTAGATAACCTTTTATATTATGGCATAAAATGTTTAAAAATACCTTTAGCTTTGTCAATAATTCCATCAAACTTGCCTAAGTTCCAATTAAACGAATTTGACGAGTTAACATTACTACCATCTAACCCCCAAAGCATTAAACCTACACTTGTAACATACATCGGATCATCAAGCTTGTCAACCATCCCAGAAATTTCGAGCATTGGGTAACCAATTTGAGCTGGCAAGCGGAGGTATTCTTTGGAAAAATCAACCAAACCATCCAATTTGCATCCACCCCCAGTAAAAATTACACCAGCAGGTAACATTCCGTCTTTACCAATCTTTTTTAATTCGTCTTTTATCAATGAGAAAATTTCGACTAATCTTGCTTCTATTATTTGGGTAACATATTTTCTTTCAACTTTTTGCGTTTCTTCTGGATCAAAGTCTCCAATATCTATTTTTTCGGAATCTCTTACTTTTTCTATTAAAGCTGTACCATACTTGATTTTGATCTTTTCGGCAGTTTCTAAAGAAATTCTTAATCCAATGGCAATATCATTTGTGATATGCATAGAACCAATTGGTAAGATACTGCATGCTATTAAATCTCCTTCTTCAAAAGCTGCAATACTAGTTGTACCAGCTCCAATATCAACGAGTAGTACCCCGATTTCTTTTTGTCTCTTGCTAAGTAGACTTTTGGCAGTAGCTAGAGGTGCAAAAACTAATTCGTTGATGTCTAGACCAGCCTGAGTAACACATTTTGTTAAATTTTTGATTGCTGAGGTTGATCCACCAATTACTAATGTCTCTGATTCCAGTCTAATCCCCGTCATGCCGATTGGGTCCTTAATATTGGTTTGGCCATCAACTAAGAAATTTTTAGGAATAACGTGTATAATTTCGCGATTTGGCGGTAAGGCAATGGCTCGGGCTGCATCTAGTACTCGATCGATGTCGGAAGTACTTATTTCTCCATCTGCGCGAGATACGGCTATTACACCTTTGGAGGTTACGGCAGAAATATGCGATCCACCTAATCCAATATATGCTGATGTTAGAGGGACTCCGGCCATACGTTCGGCTTCTTCAAGCACCGCAGAGATGGCGCTAACAGAATCCTCAATATCAACAATCATACCTTTTCTCATACCAGAGTTATTAGCTTTACCAACTCCAATAATACCTATAACGCCTTCTTTTAACTGACCGACGCAGGCAGTAACCTTAGAAGTTCCTACATCAAGTCCCAAAACAACTTGATCTTTAGCCACTAGGCCCTCCCTATGCGCCTAGCGGCGCCGGGCGTCAATTCGCAATTAGCGAATTGAATAGCCCAATATTTTTCCGCTATAAACGGAGAAATACTAAATCCTAAACTTTAAATTCCTTGCCTACCTGTCTTCGATTCCGCCCATTCGATAAGCTCTCGTTCGAGTCTGAGCCTGAGGGCTCATCCCTCAGAGTCGAAGACAGGGTGTCCTGAATCAATTGAAGGACGAGGCTCAGACTAGAGAAGCAGGTAGGCTAAATAAATTCAAAACAATAATCAATAATTATTTTAAATCCTAGATTTTTTTGTTTGTATTTTAATTATAATCATTTCTTTTAAATAAATCAACTATTAGCAAATAAATTAATAATTATAAATTATAGATTATAAATTTGTGATTAAACTACCTAATTCATAATTCTATTATTCCCTATGATGAATTCCTATCAAATGTTTTAAGCCGTGAATTATTAAAAATTCAATTTCTTTATTAACCAACTTACTTTTATCTAATACAGAATATTTTGACCAATCGTTGTGCCATATTTTTAAAATTTTAATAGCATAATCAGGGCAAACAATTATATCACCAAGATTGTTTGTCAGATTATTAATTACATTTGAAGTAATTTTGTTGTTAGTTGGGAAACTTAATACATCAGTTTCAGAGTCTATCTGGCGGTATTTATTGTTTAAGGATCTAATTGTTTTAGTTGGTACAAACTGGATACCAACCTCAATTTTCCCAGTAAATTTATTTTTTTTTAAAACAAGTTTGATATTATCTGTAATTTGTTTTTTATCAAGTTTATACTTGGTTTTATTATTAATTTCTAGTGATATTATTAAGTTATTCATATTCAATAATTATTTATTTTATAGGATTTTTGTAGCGAACCCTTTGATGATACATTACTGACAAGGTATCCATAAATGATGATTGAATCTGGTTGATTTCTCGATTAGTTAAACCAGCTAATTCAAGTTGCCCGTCAGCAATTTTTTCATCAATAGATTGTTTAACAGTGATGCTGATTGCTTCTGGCGAAACTTTTTCTAGCAATCTGATTTTTGCTTCTACTACATCGGCTAGCATTACAATAGCAGTTTCACGACTCAAAGGCTTGGGGCCCCCATAGCGAAAGTCACTTTTTTTGGCTTTTCGATTTTCCCCAATAGCTTTTTGATAAAAATTACTCAGTTGAGTACCTTGATGCTCGGGGATAAAAGATGTTACTTCTTTAGGAAGATGATATTCTTGAGCTAAACGCAATCCTTCGCTAACATGTTCTTTAATCATTTTAGCGCTTTCTTTGGGGTTATTAATTTCATCATGTGGGTTAGACCCACCCTTTTGGTTTTCTATATAATATTCTGGGTGCGTAGTCTTCCCAATATCGTGATAATATGCTCCAACTCTGGTTAGTAGTGGGTCAGCACCTATTGCTTTAGCAGCGCGATTAGCGAGATTTGCAACCGATAATGAATGGTGATATGTCCCTGGTGCTTCTAATGATAACTTCATAAGTAACGGGTGAGATAGGTTCTCTAACCTTAACAATTGTCTGTAAGTTGCTAAAAAATCTTTTAGTACCGGTGCACTGGCTACTACAAAGAATGTAATAAAAATAGCCGAGCAAAATGAGGCTAAAAAATAATAAAGTAAGGATAGTAAGATATTGGATTCTAAATGTCTCCAAAAGAAGGAAAACAAAAAAATAAAGATCAAATTGATAATTGTAATTATAGCGATTAATGAAAGAATGTATTTTATTGGTTTGGTGGACATGGTTTATAGATGGTTAATAACGGTTAATATCAGTTAATATCAGTTAATACTGGTTAATATTGGTTAATAGTAATCTGTAACAGTTGTTAACTTTTATTAACTGTTGTTAACAAATATTAACCTAGACTGCCAACTTTTCTTTAACAATTCTCGAAACCAATGAGCCGTCGGCTTTACCTTTAGTTAGAGGTATAAGAGCAGCCATGACTTTACCCATATCTCTTGGACTGGTGGTGCCAGATGAAACAATAGCTTCGTCAACTAATTTAGTAATTTCTGATTCTGTTAGCTGAGTTGGTTGATATCCTTGAAGAATTATTAGTTCCGATTGCTCTTTATCGGCTAAATCTTTTCTTTCCCCTAGCTCGAATTGAGTAATGGAATCTCGGCGTTGTTTGATTTCTTTAGCAATAATATCTTGCACCTCTTCGTCTTGGAAGGTCTTACTCAATGCAATTTCTTTGTTTTTTATTGCAGATTTAAGCAACCTTAAAGTAGATGACGTGGTTTCATCGTGCGCCTTAAGAGCTTTTATTAAATCTTCATTAATTTGTTCTATGAGATTCATTAATACTCCAATACTTTGAATTTTCAATTTTCATTTATATATGATTTTATTAAAAATTTTAAATTAAAAATTAAAAATTACTTTAGTCTTAGTATCCTCTTTTGAGTTTCTTAATATATGTTTTTCTGCGAGCAATCTCACGCTTTTGTTCACGGCTTATATCTTTACTAAAATAACGGCGGCGTTTGGCATCAGATAAGATTCTGGATTGCTGAACTTCTCTAAAAAAACGACGCATTATTACTTCTAGTCCAGCGGTTTGCCTGGGTTTTCTTTCTTCATTCATAAAAAATTAATCACCATCCTTTCAAAACGGTTAATAATTGTTAATGGCAGTTAATATAAGTTATTAAAAAATAACCGTTATTAACCTTCGCTTGTCCCTCGTAACCTCATGGTGAAGTGGGATTAACCAATGTTAACTTTTATTAACCTCGTAAATAGATTATATCAGCTATAACTTTATTTGTCCAGATTTGTCTTGATAAACAGTTGAAGTGTGATATAATCTTGATAGAATAAACAAAGGAGTCAAGTGCAAAAAACTTTTGAAAATTATATTGAGTCTATTTCCACTAAATTTTCTCACGAAGAAACCAGCGAAATGGGATATCGAACAGACTTTGAGAATTTGCTCAAAGTTATTTTTGAACAAATAAAAGTTAGGCGAATTGACCATGAATAATAATCAAAATTCATTAGCTATATTTGAAAATTTCAAGATTCGCAGGCATTATGACGAAAAAACTGAAACATGGTATTTTTCGGTGATTGATATTGTTGCGGCACTTATTGAGCAAACGGACTTTAATAGAGCAAAAAGTTACTGGACAACTCTGAAAAATAGGTTGAAAAATGAGGGAAGCGAACTGGTCACAAACTGTGACCAGTTGAAAATGTTAGCTCAAGATGGAAAAATGCGCGAAACAGATGTAGCTAGTGTTGAAACAATTTTACGTTTAATTCAATCAGTTCCAAGTAAAAAAGCCGAACCCATTAAATTATGGCTTGCTAAAGTAGGTTATGAAAGAATGCAAGAAATGACAGATCCAGAAAAGGCCTTAAATAGAAGCCGAAATTATTGGCAGAAAATGGGTAGAAGTCAACAATGGATTCAGCAAAGAATGATGGGGCAAGAAACTAGGAACAAATTGACAGATTATTGGAGCAATAATGAAGTTAAAAAAGGTGATGAATTTGCAATTTTAACGAACATTATTCACGAGGAGTGGAGCGATTTAACAGTAAAAGATCATAAAAATTTAAAAGGTTTACAAACGCGAAATTTGCGAGATCATATGAGTGAGGAAGAATTGCTTTTTACAGCACTTGCCGAGCTTTCAACCAGAAGAATTGCAGAAACCGAAAAGGTGGTTGGTTTCAAAGAGAATAAAATTCCTGCCAAAAAGGGTGGTAAAATTGCCAAAGATGCTCGAATTGCTTTGGAACAAAAAACTGGTAAAAGCGTGGTAACTGGCAAAAACTTTTTACCATCAAGGAAAAATGAAAAATTATTAGAATAATGTAAAAATCATTGTGGAGAAAAAATGATTCCTAAAATTAATGAAGGTGACTTTCTAAAGTCTATTAATAAAGCTATTGCCGAGGGTCGGCATTCTAATTTTCTTAAAATGTATCTTGATAATTATGAGAAGTATAAGAATTTTTTTAGTGAATCGTTAATTGACAAAAATCCCAAGTATCAGGTTTATACTTTTAAGGTTACGTATTTATTGAAAAAACCTGTTTGGAGAATTTTTGAAGTTTGTGGTTGTCAAAATTTTGACCAATTTGCTGAAGCAATTATTGATTCGATGGACTGGAGTTATGATCATATGCATGGCTTCAGTTTTCCTGATCCAAAAACAAAAGTAAGACGGTTTGGAATATCCCCTTTTGTTATTTATGCTCCTGGATGGGAAGACGACGAACATCCAACTTTTGAATCTGATGAGATTAAAATTGAGAATATTGACTATAAAAAGTACCCAAAGTTGGGGTTCATATTTGATTTTGGCGATGGCCATGAATTTGATATTGAAATGATCAATATGAGAATGCTTGGTAAAAATGAAGTTGTAGATGAGTTTCCAAAAATGACGGATATCCGAGGTGTTGCGCCGGAACAATATCCTTTTTGTGATGATGAATTTGAGAGTGAATTTGAAGAAATTGATAAGCAAGAAGTTGATGAAAGAAAAAAAGAGATAGAAATTGAATTAAATAATTTACTTAAAAAACATAAAAGTGATTTTGATCTTGAGTATATCAAGGATATTATATTGAATGAAGATGACAAAGATGATTTGATGAAAATTGTTAGTATATTTGACAGGGGTGGTGATGCCACAGAATTTGAAAATATTCTAGAGTTAGCGACTGATGCATGGAATTATTTACCACACAAAAATTTAAAGGGACTTTCACCAGCTGAGGTTGCTTTGCCACAAGGAGTCAAAACCAAGTGATTATTTGGTGTTGTTGGGTATAGTTTAACATGAATGTAGTCTAGCATGTCACGTAACAATAATTAGTCGTGAACTTGGTATCCCCTGCATTATCGGTACTAAAATCGCTACAAAGGTTTTTAATAATGGAGATATTATAGAAGTTGATGCGGAGCGCGGAACAATTAAAAAGCTTTGATTACGCGGAGTCCCGACACAACGTCGAGGCAAATCATGGAATAATTAGGATATTAAATGAAAAAAAATGATTGGTTTGTAACTAAAAGAGGTTCGGTACCAACAAATGTTTTTGAAACAGGAGTTGTTGGTATCAGTAAATATTACAAGCAGTTTTTTGGTTTAAAATTTGGTAAGCTTTTATTTTATTTTGATGATAATATGATTTATTGGTGTTGGGATGTTGATACAATGCAAAAATTTACTAAAAAATATGTTAAGGAGATTAAATTAAGAACACAAAGTAATTTTAAAAATAATTGGACTAAATTGGCTTTTGATCTTAATAAAATTAGTATGCGGGTTATTAATGCTGATGTAAGTGTATTAACTAACTTAGAAAAATTTAAGTTATATAAAGAATTAAGCAAATATTCGGAAAAATTCCATGCTTATTCGGCTTCATCAATTGATTTTTTAGATATGTTTTTACAAGAATTTGTAGAAAAAGAATTCAAAAAAATTCCAGCTAGATTTCAAAACCCAGAAAATTTTGAAATTTTGATGAGTCAGAATGAACTGAGTGTGGTTATACAAAAAGAGATAGACTTATTAAGGGTAAAAATTGGTGAATTAAATATTGATGATTTTTATAATAAATATTTTTGGATTAATTGTGGCTGGTTAAAACAGTCAATTTATTCTCAGATTGAGATAAAAGAAGATTTAGATAAAATTAAATTGTCATCAGATAAAATAAGACAAAAAATCAAAGATACATTAGATAATATTAAAAAATCACAATTGCAAAAAACTAAGTTATTACAAAAAATTAATAGTCGAAGCTTATCAAATTTGATTGATTTTGTTGACCAAATGGTATATTACCATGATGATAGAAAAAGGTATCAAATGATCTCAGTAATTGCAATTAATAGAATTCTTAAAAATATTGAAGAATACAATTTTAATGATATTCTTTGGTGCAAGGGCAGCGAAATTAGTGATTATTTAAGAGATAACAAACCAATAGATATAGTTAAAATTCGCAAAAGACAAAAAGGTGGGTTAATGATTGCCGATAATGATAAAGTAACTTATTTATTTAATTCAAAAACCAAAGAAAAAACGGAAAAAATAATATTTAATAATAAAATTGATCAGACAGTTAGAGAATTAAAAGGTTCTGTCGCCTACCCTGGGTTTGTAAAAGGTAGGGTTAAAATTATTCTTGATTCACATGGCATGCATGATAAAATTACTAAAGATGATATTCTAGTAACTGGTATGACAACCCCAGATTTTGTGCCAATTATGAAGAAAGTTGGAGCTATTGTAACTGATGAAGGAGGCCTTACTTGCCATGCAGCAATAATTAGTCGTGAACTTGGTATCCCCTGTATCATTGGAACTAAAATCGCTACAAAAGTTTTAAAGGATGGAGATTTAGTCGAAGTTGATGCGGAGCATGGAATAATTAAGATATTGGAGAAAAATGGATAATAAAATTGATATAAAGAGGATACTGGAGCGTGATTGGTATATTCAAGGTTTTAATGCAAATCCGATATTTTTGAATCTTGGTGGTTGGAGCGGGATAGAATTAAAAAATAAGCTGGGTTTTGGATATACTAGTTTTATTATTGATTATAAAAATGGTTATGCTGAATATGGTTATTTAAAATCTGATATTGCTTCAGTATACCACGCTACAAAAAAAAGATTAAAAAACGATAAAAATTACTTGATAAAGGTTAAAAGTGAATATGATAAAATTTACGCAAACCATGCAAGATTTTTTAATGAAATTAATAGTACTAATATAAAAAATACTAGTGATGATGAACTTCTAATTTTATTTAAAGGATGTAGCCAGGCTCAAACCGACTCAGTTGGGTTGGGTCATTTAGTTGATGCTGTAGGGATTGAATTAGAAAAAGAGTTAAAAATTAAGCTAATTAAAAAATTTATAAATCAGAAAAAGATTAATAAAATTTTTTCTAAAATCACTACGCCTAGTAAGTTATCATTTATTGCTCAAGAAGAAAAAGAGTTGTTGAAGATAAAAAAGATAAATGGTAAAAATATACATATTGCTTTAGAAAACCACTTTAATAAGTATTTTTGGATTCAAAATAGCTATGTTGCCCCTTTTAATTTAACTATTAACGATTTTATTCAAAAACTTGATAGATTGCATGAAAATAAAACTAATAAAAAAAGATTTAATAAATCTAAGTTATTCAAAGATTTAAGGCTAGATTCCCAGACAAAAGAAATGGTTGGATTAATTGATTTTGTCACTATTTGGCAGGATCAAAGAAAAGCAAATATTCTAAAGTCTGTCAGTTATTTAGGAAAAATTATTAAAGAAATTAGTATTAGAACGAAAATTTCTCAAAATATTCTTTATCAAATGGGTTTGAGCGACATAAAGTTAATTAATAAGATTGATGATATTTTAGGGTTAGAAGAGTGTTTAATGAATCGAATTACTGGTGTATTATTTATTCTCGAAAATGATAAAGAATATGTTATTGAAGGTAATGATTACAGAGCAATTTTATTAGAAAAGAATAAGTTACTTGATACCAGCAATATGTCGGAGGGTGATCTACATGGATCCATCGCTAATCCTGGTACTGCAATTGGTAAAGCTGTAATTTGTAAAGGAATCGAATCTTTAAAAAAAGTTAAAGTTGGTGACATTATCGTCGCATCAATGACCAGGCCGGAATTTATGCCATCACTCAGAAAAGCTGTTGGGATTGTTACTGATGAGGGTGGGATTACGTGCCACGCAGCAATTGTGGCACGAGAACTTGGCATACCAGCGATCATAGGTACAAAAATAGCTACTAGAGTTTTTAAAGATGGTGATATAATTGAGTTAAAAGCGAATCATGGAATAGTAAGGAAATTATAGAGTATGAACAGTATTATTAGATAGATATATTGGATGATTGATAAAAAATACAGAAAGGAAAATAAAATGAAAGATTTAGAAAAAGTTTTTTTAGATCGAGCTAAGAAGAAAAAAAGAAAAATTGCCATTGCGATTTTAAGACCAATTAAAGAGACTGTTGACAGTTTAATAAGCGCTAGTGAATTTGCAGAATTAACAGTAGTTGGTGTCGATATCCCGGGTTTTAATTGTTTCTCTATTAAAAATACTGAGGATGCCAGTCAAAAATTACTTTCATTATTAAAAGATGGTAGTATTGAAGGTATTGTTCGTGGTCAAGTTAAAGATACTTATACTTTAGATTTATTCTATAAATATTTTAATAAAACCCCAATCCCAAGTAACAAAAAAGTTTGTCCAGCCGTTATGAAAAAAGATAAATATTCTTTTGTAGTGGGTACTTGTTCGGTTTATCAAGGTCATACGTTAAATGATAAAATTTATGAAGCAGAAAAATTGGTGCATTATATAGATAAAGAATTGAAATTAAAACCTAAAATTGGAGTAATGGGAATTTTGAGACCGACAAGCAAACATGGAAAATATCAAATTCTTGATGAAATAACAAAAAATTCGCGAGATTTAGCGAAGTATTTATTAAATAAAGGATATGATGTAAAAGAATATTATATGGAATATGAAACTGCTGTTTGGGAGGGATGTAATTTAATTTTACCATCTATTGGTTATGTAGGAAATTCATGGTTAAAAGCCCTATTGTATTTAGGAGATTGGAAATTATTGTCTTGCCCATATCTTGATTTAGATGTAGTTTATGAGGATGGTTCAAGGAATGAAACTGATTATTTTAATCATATAATTCATGCAGTTGCGATGCTTAATAAAGATAATAAATAGGAGGGAAAATGGATGGAAGGAATGAAGGCTTGGATATATCAATTCCTGAAAATGGAGAAGTGAATCCTGAGGTTGTAGAAAGAATGAAGATTGTCGCTAAAAATATGATTGCTAGTTTTTGTTTTAATCCTTACAAAGAAAGTTTTTTGTTAATAACTGACGATAACGTGATTAAAAATAACGGTATTCTAGTCGAAGCTTTGAGGGAAGAATTAGAAAGATTAACATCAAAAGACCCAAGGTCCAAAGGCAATTATAAAATTATGGTGGCAAAAGCTTCACCACACTCAGCTGAACCTTTTGGCGAAGAAATTGGGAAGCAGATGAAAGATAAACCGGTATTAATTTTAACTAGTATGTCTCGGTCACATTCTAAAGAAACTGGTGAGGCTAGTCGAGGCGATTTGCCTAATGTTGATAAATATACCGACATTCTGTCTAAAATGTCTGATCAGGATGTTAAATTTTCTACAGGCGGAGACCCCAAATCATTTTTAGACTCTAAGGATAATGAAGATGATTTTTATGCAAAACTTCAGGAATTGGCTAAAGCTCGACGATCACGTATTATATCGTGCACTAAGGGTACAAATCCTTTTGAGATTTTGACTAAGGGAGCAATTGAGGAAGACCCAGCGTTATTGACTGAGAGGGGCAACAAAGTAAATGAATTAATGAAAGATGTCAAAGTTGTCCATATTACAACAAGCGATGGGACTGATTTATTATTGAAACCAAGATATGATAAGAATGAAATTGAAGATGGAGATTTAAGCAAACCTGGGGCATTAAGTAATATTCCTTTTGGTGAATGGTCGTGTTCCCCATTTTGGAGTGGTGCAAACGGCACTTTAGTAATCGATGGCCCATTTGGTGGTAAAAGTGCAGAAACTGGTCGTTGGCACAATCTCGATTGGATTAAAGAAGCCGGAAATATAAAATTAACTATAAATAATGGTGAAATTGTAGAGATAAATAGTAAAAAAGTAGAAGATCAGAGGACTGCGCCAGACAATGATTTAATAAAATCATTTATTGTTTACTTGGATAGCGGTAATAATAACAATAATCATGCATATAAATTAGCAGAATTTGCCGTTGGGCTAAACACGATGGCATGTAAGGATAAACCAGATAATTATTGGGGTTCAACTGAAACAGAGAAGAAATACGGTACAAGCCATATCGCTTTTGGGAGTAATGGAACATTTGGAGTCACCAATGATGATCCGAATCGTAATTTGGCCAATGTTCATTGCGATATGATAATTTTAGATCCACAACTTACTATTGAATGTAATAAAAAAGATGGGACCAAATTTAATTTGATTGAAAATGGTTTACCTATTGGGTATTAGGTTCTTTAATCAGTTGAGATATTTATTTTCTTTGTTATTTTTTCTAGTTCGATGGGGTCAGATTTACCACATGGAGTTAGAATTAAATGATTTTCAGGAGTTGTTGGGTAGAGTTTGATGTGTAAGTGGTCAACATCAAATCCTTCGATCATTATACAACAACGAGTATCCAGTGCTTTGTCAATTTTTATGGCAACTTTTTTTGTCACAATTATTAATTTAGATAAAATATTATCATCTACCTTTCTAAAATCACTGGTATAATGTTTTTTTGGTATAACTAGTGCCTGTCCATTAAGTATCGGATTGATATCTAAAAAAGCAAGAATATTATTATCTTCATAAACTTTATAACTTGGAATTTTCCCAGCGACGATTTTGCAAAATATACAGTTATTCATATTATTTTCTTTGACAATAGACTGCTGCATAATAATTTTCGTAGCGAAATTTCAGTGATTTGAGACGAAACGAAGTAAAAATTATGAAGCGTAACAGAGTATACGTTGAAAAATTTTTACTTTCGTTGCAGTCTAAATCATGGAATTACAGTAGAAAGATTATTGTGCAGCAAGTCTA
>CAZXAY010000026.1:0-14859 GCA_964638435.1 uncultured Candidatus Saccharibacteria bacterium
CGTTGCAGTCTAAATCATGGAATTACAGTAGAAAGATTATTGTGCAGCAAGTCTAATATAAATTATTTCTTAATTTTATTATATTTAAAATTGACTTCATACACAATAGTTGAGTTGACAATTGCAGATATTTTTGTTAAAATAAGCCTAATTTCAATGATTTACGAAAGGAGTGGTTTATGTGAAGGGCGAGTTGATTTTAATGGTAATGCCTTACATTATTATCTGGTTGTACATTGGGGTAAAGGGGTACGTGAGGTTCATAAACTATTTTGAACCAAACCCAGTGATGGATGGATGGTTCAAAACTATCTGTTGGTACACTGTTGGTGCGATAATGGGAACCCTACTAGGTGGGTTCACCTATTTACTATCAGTACCACTACCTCTCGAATTCAAGGGTGATTGGAATGGATCACATCTATAATCTCTCTTAGAGACCGAGTCGGGCGCCATTGGCGCCCTTTTTTTATCTAAATGGTTTGAATCTAATATATCTTTTTCTTCTGACTCGAGGTTTGAGACAATCGTGGGATATCAGATAATTTTTCCAATTTTTTTTGATCCATTGTTTTTCAAGCTTTAACACATCTCCCAACCCCCTTTCTTTAAGATCCCAATCGACTACCCCACCTTTATGTGGGTGTTTAAAAGCTTGTTTGTGAGGACTAGCAAAACCATGAGCGTAATGCATAAATTCATGAGCAATTACCGCGTCAACAACAAATTCTGGAATGTTGGGGTCCTGAAAATGTCCATTTATAGTGATAATAGAATATTTATCAGATCCAAGTTTGCTAGGTTTAATAGAGCCGAGTCTTGTATTACAAGGTTTACCAAATTTAATTATTATGCTATTATTAATTTCAATATCACTAAAATAGTGTTTTTTAATACTTAAAAAACGATCTCGTAGCCATTGATTGTCGCGAGTAGGTGTATTCATTGAGAACTTTGATATTTTGATCTGCGAACAAATTTTTTAATTAAATATTTTTGAGGGTTAGCATCTAGGTCAATAAATTCATCTGCTACTTCTTTAAGTTTTGCCGAACAAGTGCGGCCAAAAGCCATTATCTCGACTTTGATTCCTTGATTACGGAGATAATCTACCAAATCAGCAAAATCCCCATCACCAGAGGCTAAAACTACTACATCTAATTTATTCATAAATCTCAAAATGTCAACAGCAATTCCTACATCCCAATTACCTTTTTTGATCCCACCGGGGAAAACCTGTAAATCTTTTTGTCTTACCTCTATCCCAGCAGTGCGCAAGGCTTCAAAAAAATCTTCTTGTTTGGGGATGTTGGCCGATATCACATAAGCATAAGCACAAACTAATTGGCGTTTTTCGACTACCTCAGTTAACATAGCTTTATAATTGGGGAAGGCATCATAAAGATTCTTTGCTGAATAATAAAAATTTTGCACATCTACAAAAACTCCTACTCGGTGTCCTTCATATCGCATAAACAAATGTCCTTTCTATATCTTATCAGCGGTTACATTATATTTTTTCCTAAAAATCAAAAAAGATACAAGACTGGTTAATAATAACGCAATCCCAAGGTTGACCCATAAATTGCTACCAGTAGAAACTAGTTGATTCTTTTTTTGATTTTGGCTTAAAGTTACAGTTTGAGTTTTCACATTATTTGATGATGATTGGCTGCTTGTTGAAGGATTGGATGAACTTGTTGTACTAGCAGAGCTATTGGCACTACTTGAGTTTGAGGAACTGCTAGAAGACCCATTTGACCCACTTGAACTCGAAGAGGTACCAGATGAACTGCTTGAAGATCCATTTGAGGTGGATGAACTAGTGGTTTCATATGTTACTTCAAAGCCTTTTACACTTGGGACATTTGAAGAATTTGAATTCATATTAATTTTAACTTTTAAATATTTGCTGCCTACTAGATTGGAGATCATGCTTAAATCAATCGAATCCGAGGTGGTTTGAGCTGCAGACCATGTGGCGTAATTATCTTTAGAACCAGCAAAAGAATATGTGATATTTGTACCGTCGGGTGTTGATTGTTCAATAGTTTTAAAAGTTAAGAATTGAGACACAGCTTCTTCACCTATACGTGCTGAGGTATAGGTTCCAGACGAACTAGCAAAAACAGGTTGGAAACTTATCAGTAGAGTTAATAATCCAGCAATAATTAATGTAAATATTTTTGTTACTTTCATTTATCCTCCTAAAAAGTATATAGACTTATCATATTTTAATAACCAAAACCTCTTGATAGTTTAGTCAAATCGTTGCCATTTTGATAGTAATAGCCAGCTCCTTGTGGGCCAGTTTCCCAATAAGAACTTGTTGGAGCTTCCCAATGTTGACCAGTAGCAGGGTTATAGACATTTTCATATCCCATCGTGGCTTCTTGCCATTTATCTGATAATGATATTTCTGGATCATCTTTCGTGCGGTTGATTCCTGAAGGTTTGCCACTATTGGTAGCTACGCCTGTAGTATTAACAGAACATTTGATACTTACAGCAGAGCTAATAGCTAAAGCGCCACTTTTTTCCCAATCAGATTTAACAGTAGAACCCATTCTTAGGAGATATAAGATAACATCACCTGAGCTAAAGTTTTTATAAATAGCCTGTCCCTTTAACTCTTTATTAAGCGCTAAGTTAGTTAAAGAGTAATCTCTAACATAATATCCGTTAGCCTTACTAATTGCAGAACCCAAAGTAACATTTTTATAGTCACCACCATTACTACATTCTTCTAATGAAGCCACTTTGTAAGTAGCGGCAGATCGGTTAGCAAAATTAGAAACGCAAAGTGAGACTTTAAGAAAGTTTTCTTCTTCAATCAATTCTGGATGGCCAAACCCTTGCAACATTGATTTTAACGACCATGGTACTGTCCAGCTTGCAAAGGTAGTTAAATCAGGTGAGGTAAGGCCAGCTTCTAAACCATAATCATCAGATACAATTGCCCAATCATTTGGAGCAAGTGCACTGCAATTACCTTTGGGAGCATTTTTTAATATCATTGCAATTGCCAAATCATTAATTGTTTTAGTCGTGGTATTAGAGCTACCTCCATTATTGGTATTGTTGGTGGATGAAGCAGATAATTTCAGAGAATCTCCTTCGATTTTAGTATTGGCAAACTCACCTTTATTCCAATCTACCAGATTTTTGATCTGTACTGTAATTCTTGATAAATTTTCAGCACCAAAAATACTAATTTTACCTGTTTTTTGAGCCCAAATTAATATTGCCAAGCCAAAGATTAAAACTGTAATAATAATTACGGTAATAGTTTTATTTTTTAATGTCATTAATCCCTCCTAAAAATTCTTTGTATTGTAGTTAATTTTACCTTTAAAAATATTATATCAAAATAATAATTATATTGTAAAGTGTATAAGTACATTATCACTTTAATTCAATATTTATTCATAATAAATTGTAACATTTATACATTTTTCGTTCGTGATGTGGGCTACTTGACAAAAACCTTAAAATATGATATAATTTAGTCTTGTTTGGTAAAAGGGCAACAATTAAGTTAGCCTTTTTATTTTCCAACAAGAGGAGTAATTATATGACTAAAACCCTATTTAAGGGGATTAGCAAAACCAAGGATAAAATAATTAAGTACTTAAATCGCGACAGAATAGTTGCTATTTCCTTACTTACTAAGATTATATCTTTAGTATTAGTAACCTCATTTATGCCTATAACTAATAGTTATGCTGATAATGAAGTTGCCAATAATGCAGTTAACGAGTTTTATCTTAAACTAGATACCAATAATCAAACCCCTGTAGTGTTATCAAGTGCAAAAGCACCTGTAATCACACCGGGTGAGTCAAATTACAATAAGCGTATTAGAGAGGATAAAGAGAAGAAAATGGCTCAAAAACGAGCTAATGCCTCTAGAACAGTTGTTTCTCGAGAATATCGAGATTATGACGTTCCTCTTGAGCAAAAACGTAATTTGGCTAAACGTGCTGCCGCTCAATATGGTATAGATTGGAAGATTCTTGAAGCCGTATGGCAAGTTGAATCTGGTAAAGAATGGATTACATCTGTTAAATCTTATGCAGGCGCCCAAGGCCCTATGCAGTTTATGCGTGGTACATGGAATAGATATGTTGTTGATGGTAATGGTGATGGTATTGCTGATATTAATGATGCCCAAGATGCGGTTTATGCCGGTGCTAATTTGTTAGCACAAGCTGGTGCTGCAACAGGTAACGTTGATAAAGCCCTTTTCTCTTATAACCATGCCCAATGGTATGTTAATAAGGTTAAAGCTGTGGCTAACTCCATAAACGAATAATAAACAACATGAATGAAAAGCGAATTAAAACGAATAAATAACGAATGAATAACGAATAGGAAAAAATGACCACCGCGGTCATTTTTTCCTTATTATTAGCTTTAAATTAGTTTTAATTTGTTTTTTATTCGTTATTGTGCAGTTACTGTCGTTCCCGGTGGCACAATCTCATACCATGTGGTACCAGGATTAAATTCAATTTCTTTATTATTTGAATCAGAGAATTTTGTTCTGGCAGTGCGATTATCTTTTTTCCAAGTTGCAATAATTTCTTTACCATCTTGATAAATTTTTGCATTACCAGTGCCTATTGTAGTCATTTTCCAACCATTTTCACCAATTCGAGTTACAACAGCTTCTCTAGCTACTTCTTGAATTATAATATTTTTTGCCTTGAGTTGATCTTTGGATACAGCATCTTTGTGAGTACTACCACTCATAGAACGTAAATACATATTTGTTTCTCGGTCATAATCCCATTTAACAAGATAAGAATTAGAAGAAAAATTAATTGTAATAGATTGAGATGTAGGTCTTTGATCCTTAGTAATATCTGATTTGAATGTTAGTGATGTAAAATCAGTCTTAGAGTCCCAACCTTTTTCTTGGACAATTGAATATAGTTTAGTTAAATCAGTATACATTGTATGCTCGGTTGCTTTATCAGCTTGTGGTTCTCGCCAGTAAGCTTGGGTTCCATATCTAAATTGATCGAGATCTTTAACCCCGATTTGGGGGATTAGATCCAGTGCATCTATATTACCGCCAACGTGAGCATATGCAGCATCGTATTCTAGTGCCCAATCAAGATAATAAGTGCGGGCTGATCTAACGGGACCAACTTTCTCTGGGGCATTAGGACCAAAAATTGCCATAAAACGGGTTATTCCACCTTCAGCAATTGCTTCGTAAACTATGCTAGCTTTATCTAGCCCACTTTGTGGGCGTGCGTCAGGATGATTTTCAACCATAATTGCTATTGGATGCCGATTACTTGTTGCAACTGGATAATCCATCCCATCAATTTTAGCAATTTCTGTTTTTTCTTTTTCGGCATCTTTGGCAACTTGTCCTGTGAATATATCTGAAATAGATTTTGATGTTGATACACCTTCTGGCTTATAATATCGATTATAGATTGTTAAAGTTAGAGTTAATAAAATTAATACTAAAAAGACAATTTTTAATATTTTTTTACTCTTATCAGTTTTTACAAAATCTATAAATTTTGTAAATGGATTTTTTTCAAGTGATAAATTTTTATTTTTTATTTCGTCCATCTTCCCTCCATATCGCGGATTTGCGCTGAAAATAATATAAACGCAGATAAACGCTGATGATATAAATTATTTTTTTGCAAAGGCATCTTTAATTACTAAGAAGATACTTCCTAGGCCTAATAATAAAACTAGGAAGGTTGTAACCTCAGATAAGTATGGAATTAAGGAAATTATAGTTAATACTACTGTACCCAAAGTTATAGACCAAATTAATGACCATTTGTTTTTACAGAGCAAATTGCCTAAAGCAAGACCGGCAAATATCTTAGTTAAACCAATAAGTAATATATATATTGCCATAACTAGTAGAGATAACTGGGCACCAATCAGGGTAATTAATAAGACAAGGCAGATAATTGGAACAACAAATAATACTACAAAGCCCCAACCGAGCGATGACCAGAATTTTGTAGTGATATTTTGTGCGATCTGTGTGGATTTTTTGCTAAATAATGTGATAATTACAGCACCAATTAATAGGGTTGAAAATAATGCTAATAGCTTTGCATTGAGGGTATTTTTAAAATTATCTGATGAAGAAACGGATGAGGGACTCTTTTTCTCAACCGATCCATATTTAGCACCTTCTGATATCTTAATCTCGTTATTAGAAGTATAATATATTTTACCTTTTATCGTGGATTGTGAACCAAGAGATAAGTTTTCAACATTAGCATGGATATCACCTTCTATGGTACCATTAATTTCTAGATTTGTTGCACCAGAGTATAGATTACCTTTTATAGTACCACTAATTGTTTGTGATTTGCTGCCTAAATAGGCTGAGCCATTAATAATTGATTTTTCTCCTATTGATATGTCATAAGCTCCCACAAATAAATCACGTCCAACTTCGTTAGTTACATCAACAAACTGAGCGCCAATAAATAGATTACCTAATACTTTACCATTTTGAGTGATGCTATTAGCAAATAAAAAAGCATCATCACCAATATTGGAGTCGAGGATGATTTTGTTAGCAGCACCTAAAAAATTTCCGTTTACTTCTTTTGATTGGTTTATTATACCAGAGCTTGAATCTTCGCTTGGGAAGGCAAAATCCATTGCTTTAACGTTTGTGGAAAATAGACAAATTATAATAGTACATAATAATACTAATAGTTTTTTTCCGCCTTCAAACTTACTGTAAAACGGACTACATCCTGTTATTACATTGCGTTTTAAGGCGGACTTTACTACGTTTCGCATAGACCTCCTAATAATTTAAAAAATTATTATTTATTTTTTTACTTGTTTAAGATATTTAAAAGCCGTAAAGGCAGCTAATGCTCCTTCACTAGTGGCTGTTATTATTTGAGCAAAACCGGCTGAGTTGGTTGTAATATCGCCTGCAGCAAAAATTCCATCAATATTTGTGGATTGATCATTATTAACTACGATATAACCTCTATCATTAAAATTTACCCCAATATCTTTAACTAAAACAGAATTTGGAACTGCACCAATTTCGATAAAAACCCCAGCTACCATCAAATCAGAGTTATCGTCTAAGGGTTTCTTTAAGGTGACTGATTTAACTCGGTCTTTGCCATTAATTTGAGTTATAGTATTAGTATTTAGCTGAATAATTTTATTAGAGTATTTATTAGCTTGGTCTAACCAATGTGGCATGGCATTTGCTTTTTCGCTTGGAAATATCAAATATACCTTGGTCGCAATTTCTGCTAATTGTAAGGCAGCTTGTAGAGCAGCGTCGCCGCCTCCGATTACAGCAACAATTTTGTTTTTATAAAACATTGCATCGCATGTTGCGCAATAACTAACGCCTCGACCAAGAAATTCTTTTTCACCAGGAATATTCATTTTACGCCTTTGGGTACCTAAAGCTAAAATTAGTGATTTTCCAGAATAATGAAGGTTATTTACTTGAACGTTAAATTTATTAGAACCTTTTATAATCGATGTGGCGGAATTATTTACAATTTCTGCACCCAGTTTTTTAGCATGATCAGAAAATTTTTGCATTAGTTCAAAACCCGATATTGAGGGAAAACCTGGGTAATTATCTACTTGATGAGCTGATGTAGCCATTCCACCTAGGTTTTGGCCTATAATAAGAGTCTTCATACCATAACGTGTGGCATAAATTGCTGCAGAATAGCCTGCCGGGCCGGCACCAATAATTATTGTATCATATATCAAAATTCCTCCAAAATAAAATTAATGTTAATTTTATTATAACATTAATTTCTATACTTGGAAAGTTAGTAAAATTATTGTGAGTAAATATATCCTTGGATAATTGAAGATTTTTTGTCTATCACTCTTTTAGAAATTCGATTCCAACCAACTTTATTCATCTCGGTTACTGTAATAGTATTATCACTTACTGAATCAACGTAGGCAACGTGACCTGCCCAAGATTCGTTAGTGGTTACAATTGCTCCAACTTGTGCATGGTAACCTGTATTAAACCCATCACGCTTAGCACTACGAAACCAATATTTAGCGTTGCCCCAATTATTAGCAATGTCTGTTCTGATATTTGCTACATACCAGGTGCAAAAACCATATAAATAACCATTAAATTGGCGAGGTGTGTTATTATTTTGAGTGCGAATTTGTTCGCGTGATAAAACAGCGCGGTTATTTTTTTTAATCAATTGAGTACTGACAATTGTTTTATTGATTACTGGCTTTTCTATAAACTGCACTTCCTCATTAAATATTTGATTATTTTTTTCATTAATTAAATCAGTAAATTCATCAATATTTATTAATATTTGCTTAAATGATTCAGTATTGCCTGTGATAATCTCTGGATCACTATAATTGGTTTGTGGTGCATCAGTTGCTAATACATTGGTTACCAGTGCAAATGATAATAGCGAATTAGTGGTAATTTTTTTAATTTTAGGGTTATTTGTTTTAATAAAAAACCAAAACAACTCTAGATGCTTATGGCTAAGTATCAGAGTAGATTTAGTAAATTGTGATATTTTGAGAAGATATTTAACAAATTTTTGACTTAACGGAGGTTCGTCAGGTGAACCTATGCAAGATGAACTAATAACTGACCTTTCTCCCCTTTTTTGTTGATATTTGGTAAATTCAAGATTATTAATGGTTTGCGCCAAATATTTAAACAAAAATAGCTGTATTTAAGCTACACAATATACCCTACCAAATTAGAGAATATTTGTCAAGTACTAGACAACGATTAGGCCGAAGATTGTGATTAATATTTAATTCAATCTATAAAACTACTAGAATCAATTTTTTCCCATTCGTTATAATCATTTAATTTGTAGGCGTCCATATGTCTCGAGAATTCTGATTCGGATAGAATGTACTCAGTTTTTGCAGTTGCCCCCATTCTTTTGGAATAATGCTCTTTTTTATCAATAATTACGGGTTTAATAAGATACTCCAGTTTTATCTTACCAATTGGACTATTAAAAATTAAAACATCTTTTTGACCAATTTTTTGAGATTCGGTTAATCCAATCTTATGTTCGATAGGTTCAATAGTACATTTTACATCTGGGAATTTGTCTTTAACCATACTTTTGATATTTTCCCATTTTTCTTCTGTCATATGATTCCTTAATCGATACCAATATACGAATTTATGCTAATATTACGAATGAATTTAAATTGGTATTATTAGCATCATTCGAATGCATTAGTATATTTGTATCGCAATAATTATTTAATTTCTATAATTTTATTTTTACTTCTTTGGCCTTTAATAATCAATATTTGAGATTTAGGAATTTTTAAATGTTTTGCTAATAATTTAATCAATGCTTCATTTGCTTTACCTTTGATGGGTTTGGCAGCTATATCAATATTATAAATATTATTATTAATTTCTATATTATTTTTTTTAGTATGAGTATTAACTTTAGCATTTATAATCATTTTGAACCTATTACTATTAGTATATCGTAGTTTGCAGTAAGAGTTACATTCTCTTCAAGTAGGGTATTTTGGTTTTCTAAGACAAGTTGAACCATAGTAGCAATATCTTTTTTGTTTTTATTATAATAAATTGTGGTAACATTATATTTATTTTTTGCAGTGCCAACGCTATCAATAACATAGCCGTTGGCAATTAATTTTTCTTTGGCAGTGTTGGCGGCTCCAGCACTTTTTGAACCATTTAATATTCGAATTTTAACTTGGGATTTATCAAAAGTATTTTGACCAGTTTGACTATCTTTTATAGGGTTAGTGATATCATTTGTAACTGGTTGACTTATTTTGTCGTCAGTTGATTCGGGAATTGATTGGTTAATATCAGGACTTGTTTCTGAATTGGTATTATTTCCTAAAACCTTTGAATTTGATGGGTTATCATTTTGATTAGTTGTTACAATTTGAGTTTTTGTATTATTACCAAAATCGGCAATTATCAAAAATATAATAATAACTAACCCAAAATAAATCCAAGCATTAGAAATTCTCTTACTACTATTATTATGAGTATGTGATTTTACTGAAGTTTTTCTGGGAGTAGGCTTGGCAATGTCAAATATTTGTCCCATAATTTCCTTAAGCTAAAAATTAAAATCTAAAAGTTAAAAATAATATTTTTTGATGATACATATATTTTATCATAATTATTATAATATCAAAAATTCTCTCGACTATTAAGATCAGAGAGAATTTTTGGTGAGCAGATAAGACTCAAAGTTTCCGAGTCTTTTAATAACATATTTGTAAGGAGGGTAACAAATACATTATTTATCTGCTCAATATATTTATAGCAAATTATTTAATTATTGTCAATAGCTATTTATATTGCGAACGGAAAATGATTAATTAAGGGTATGAAAACCCCTCGCAGGAGCGAGGGGCGTTGGTTTGTCGATGTCATGTTAGAAGGGTATCCCTTCCGTGTTGCTAGGCGATTATTTGAGGCACTCGCCTTTTTCTTCGATGAATGATAATATTTGACGTTTGGAGAGGTTTCTTATACGCTCTTTTGGGATATCAAGTAAGTCGGCAATTGCGTGAGCGGTCTCAAGTATTTCGGGGGGGACTTGGTTGTTGAACATGGTTATGCCCTCCTTTGAATAATTTGGATTAACCGGGGGTGGGGCTACGACCAGTGACAGAGTTGCAAGACTATTCATCAGCACCTCCTATTTAGTTGTAATGAACCAGAAATCTTACAAAAACAACCTTCCGATTTTGCCAGAAGGATGTTTTTTGTGTTTCTATATTATGATTTCTTTCTTGTTTTTACACATCCTTATGGTTTTGTATCCAATCAATCACGAGTATACGGTTAATTATAAAACCGGCATCTTTGACTGAAGATGGAACCATTGAATGTGTATATGTTGTAGGCAAGAAATTTTTCATTTTTAATCCTAATTAATTTATCCTCTATGCTTTATTGTACTAAAGTTGTAAATGTTTGTCAAGTGCCCTACAACATCTTAGTCCCAGTATCAGAAGCTAACTGTTATTATGATTCACTCCTGATTAACAAGTAGCTTTGATACGGGGCAGGGCTGTGGATAACTACCACTAATTATTTTGGTGATTTAAAGTTGATTCTAAATTCGATACTACTTATTAACTTTTAGCTTTCTAAAATTAAGCCACGAATGTCACTAATATTTAAGGTATGTTATAATTATATATATCTTAAAATTAGTGACATTCGTGTAAATAGATTAGTGGAGATTACCTCTTTTTATTGAAATATCTTACCCAATCATCAACGTCTATTTTGGGTTGATTGGATGTAGATATTTTTTTATTTAGTTTAATTATAAAATCATTAGATTTAATTGAGGTTAGTCTATGATATTTAGCCTCTTTAATAATTTGATTATCTGAACTGATGATCTTAACACTGCTATTACCTGAATATTTATTTATTAAATCAAATAAAACATCGTCAGCTGTTAAATTACCAGATGGATAGCGGATTTCTAAATTATCATCATTCGTTACTTCAAAATCACCATATCCCCTGCCATCAAAAACAACAATAATTTTATTATTAGTAATTTGCTCAAATAATTTGAGTTTATCAATTAATTTTTCTTTAGCATCAGGATCGGATAGTCTAATATCACGAGATGCACCAATCAGATTGTGCCCGTCGATTATAAGCATATAAATTAGGTTAATAATAGTTAATATTCGTTAACAATAGTTAATATTAGTTACTAAGAGTTAAGATTAGTTGTTGATAATTTAAATAACTGTTGTTAACCTTTATTAACCCTTGTTAACTATTATTAACTTTTCTAATAGTATTTTCTAATTAAACCTTTAACTCTGCCCTGGATTAGGACCTTTTTAGCTCTGATTGGAGCAAATTGTGAGTTAGCTGGTTGTAGGCGAATAAATGATTTTTCTTTATAATATCTTTTTAAAGTGGCATTTTCGCCATTTAAAAGTGCGACCACAATTTCACCATTTTTAGGACTATTGGTTTTTTGAATAATTACATAATCGCCATCAAATATTCCATCATCAATCATGGAGCGGCCATGAACTTTAAGGGCAAAGACATCACGAGCCATCATATCGCGTGGGATATCAATAGTTTCGTTAGTTTTGATAGCTTCGATTGGTTGGCCAGCAGCAATAAAACCTAGTAGCGGAATATGAATACCACCATCAAAAGGTTCTATTTTAGAAATTGATTTGGTTATTTCAATTGATCGAGCTTCCCCCCCATCTCCAATGTCTAGATAATCTTTTTCACGTAAGGAATTAATATGTTCGGCAACTGTGGCAACGGATGATAAATTAAAATGTTGACCAATTTCTCGGTAACTTGGAGCATAACCAAGATCACTAATAAAATTAGAGATAAAATTAAAGATCTCACGTTGTTTCTTGGTTAATGGATACATAATAACCTCCATGAAATTAGTTATTGGATAATTGAAATTGGTGATGGAAAATGGAAATTTGAAAATGATATAAATTGATTGAATATTCTTAACTAGTTTCTAATTTACAACAACCATTTTCTATTTCTAGTATACCGAACACACTCCGAACATGTCAACCCCAGTATTAAATTCTTCCTGTCATCAGAATTCACTTCTGATTGACAGGAGTGAATTAATACAGGGTAAAGGCCTGAATATAATCGTTAAACTGTGGATAAGTAACAAAAAAAATACCGCCAAGATTGCTCATAGCGGCAGTAAAAGAGAAAATTGATTATTGCTTTAAATTGATGATTCGTGGAACGAGCTTTAATTCATCAATAAGCTGTAAAAAGTCTTTTTTAGTAACTTGGTTTGGATCTTTTTCAAGTATTGCGATAAATAACGCCTCAATAACATTGGTGCCAAATGATCTGCCACCAAATTCTGGGGTTGTAGTGACAAGCCAACTTGCACCGCGGTTAGTTAGAGAGTGTATATCATCAATTGTTACAGTATTGGTGATAATAATTTTTCCTTCGAGATCAACTGGCATAAATCGATTGATGAGATGCCAATCACCTGCGATAATATCAGCCCAATTGTAGTAGCGAGAGAAATCTCCTTGATCAGTTTTTTCTTGATCTTTGCCGATTATATATAGTTCACTGATGGATTTGTTGGCAACTTGAGGTAACATGACTTTGGCAATTTGTCTGAAGACCCAATGATTTTTAATGGGGATTTGTATAGGTAAATTAATAATTGGTAACTTAACTCCAGAAAAGATCAAATCACCATATAAAATCTTACAACCAAGTTTACGAAAGGCTTGTACCATCCCAAAGCGATCGACAGCAGAAACAACCAAGACTTTTTTACCTTTGATTGATGGAAAACCAGGTTTTTGAGAAAGCTCTAGAATAATTTTTGGTTCGAGAGTATGTTTAATCATACTTCCGTCCAGACAAGGCTTTTTGATCCCACGAATAAGCTTGAAAGTTTGTTTTAAAGTAATATGAATATCTTCAAACGCTAAGTATAGATCTGTGCCACCCAATCCAATTGCCATAACATCGGGGTTTTTATCACATTCTTCAAGAAGTTGACGGAATTTTTGAAAATCACCGTCAGTGCCGACCCTTTGAATCTCATAGGTTTTATAAAGAATAGTTGTGGTGAATGTATGATCTCTTTTTGAAGAGCCTAATGAAACGCTAACAACTTTTTTCATTGTAAATGAACCTCCCTTTGAACTTTACCCCTATTCTCCACTATTCTAACAGGTTTGTCAATTGTCTTGTAGGTCTTATTGACAGACTAGAGTATTTATGTTAGTATCAGGTGTGATTGCTTTTGGCAAGTACGTAAAAAATTTGTGGAGGTGACAAAATGACAAATAGAGCGACTTCTTGGGGGCAGCTCCCTGATTGGTTTGATCAAAAAACTCAAGATGGTGCCAATGATCAGGATTGGGATCAAAGATTCGGTCAGGGAAACTGGCGAGAGACAGAAGAACCTCCACAGTCGATGGTCATCTTTATTCAAAACCACACTTCGTTTGGGATGAAGGTGGCCGACATTGGTTGTGGTAATGGTCGGGCAACTTTACTGCTAGCAAAGAACGGATGTAATGTAGTAGCAATGGATCGGTGTAAAATTGGAGTAGACAGAACCAACCAAAGATTGGAGGAGGTTGGTCTATCAGCTGAGGTAGTTGAGGCCAATTTCTACGATATTCCACTCACATTCGACAGATCTGAATGTCAGGCAGTAATTGCTTCGCAGGTATTGCAATTGCCTGGTTGTTGGGCAAAAATTAAAGAGGTATGGAACTATATTAGTTTCATTATGGAGGTTGGTGCTCATTTATATCTCAGGGTAAGGTCAGTCAATAACCCAGTTAATCCAAGAAATCAACTCATTGATGTTTATGAGGACGACGAGTTTAAAATCACTCAGATCGGTACGAATGTGCAAAACCGCAATGGACAGGTGAGGCACAATTACACGATCGAAGAGATTCGATTTCTTGCACAAGAATACGGTTTTGAGATCATGGGGATGATTACTGAGGAAAGCAACGAGCCTTCTGGGGGAGATTGTACCCCGCGTGGTCGCAATGTTCTGCAATGGGTTGCGGTGCTTAAGAAGGTAAGGGATGTTGGGATAAGGAGGGATTAAAGATAAATAAATGTCCTAATCAGGCATTATTGGCCTGATGGTGTTGCAAATAAATCAGTAAATCATTTGTGATCGATCGGATCACATAAAGGTGGTGTATAACCACCTTTTTTATTAAGCCAAAAAAAGTTATGTAATGTTAAACCTGTTCCAACATCGTCCTTCAATATGTTCAGGACGCCCTGTCTTCGACTCTGAGGGATGAGCCCTC
>CAZXAY010000027.1:0-13311 GCA_964638435.1 uncultured Candidatus Saccharibacteria bacterium
GCAGGAATGACAGAAAACATTGATAAGTAATATTTGATTCCGGACAAGCCGGAATGATAGAAGGTAAAATGGCAAAAGAAAAATCGGTTTTTGTATGTTCGAGTTGTGGAGGAGAACATATGGCATGGCAGGGGAAGTGCCAGTTTTGCGGTGAGTGGAATTCGCTCCGCGAACTAAAAACGTTCCACTCCGCTAAAGCTTCGCGGGACAAGCAAAACTCTAAAATTTCAGAAATTGTTGATTTGGGAAAAATTGAGTCAAAGGATTTTAAAAGAATATCAACTGGGGTTGGGGAATTTGATAGAGTGCTTGGTAATGGATTAGTACCTGGCAGTGTAATTCTTTTGGGTGGTGATCCAGGGATAGGGAAGTCAACACTGCTACTCCAAGTTGCTAGCAACTTGGCAAATACAATTCCTCAAATAACAAATAATAACCAATCACAGAATTCAAATGATCAAAACTTAAAACAAAACTCAAATCTCAATTCACAGTTCCCAAATCTCAACTCTGTTTTATATGTGTCGGGAGAAGAGTCGGCAAATCAGGTAAAAATGCGATTAGATAGATTACCAAATAAATCAAATAATTTACAATTTTTAGCCGAAACTGATGTTGACGATATTATATTAAAAATTAAAAATTTACTCTCGTCCCGAGCTCGAGTCGAGGGAAAATTAAAAATTGTTATTATAGATTCCATCCAAACTATGTATGATAGCAATTATCCTTCAACTCCCGGGTCAATTGTCCAAGTGCGAGAATGTGCATTAAAATTACAGCAATTTGCTAAAGACAATGATATTACGATAATATTAGTAGGGCATATGACTAAAGATGGTAATGTAGCTGGGCCAAAAACACTTGAGCATTTAGTGGATGTAGTATTATACCTTGAAGGCGAGAGGCTCCATAGTCACAGAATATTACGTGGGGTTAAAAATCGTTTTGGAGCAACAGATGAAATTGGAATTTTTGAGATGGGAGAAGCAGGGCTGATTGAGATTAGTAATCCCTCGATGCTTTTTTTAGAAGAAAGAACAAAGAATAAACCAGGTTCTGTTATTACTATAGCTATAGAGGGGTCGCGGCCGATTTTAGTTGAGATCCAAGCACTAACTTCGAGAACAGTTTTTGGTTATCCCAAGAGGACAGTAAGTGGGTTTGATCTAAATCGTTTAAATCTATTAATAGCAGTACTGTGTAAAAAACTTAAATTAGCGCTTGATAGCCAAGACATTTATTTAAATATTGCTGGTGGGATGCGTTTAAAAGATCCGGCAGTTGATTTGGCAGTTTGTGCGGCGATAATCTCATCATTTAAAAATCAACCGATAAGTGAAAGTTTATGTTTATTTGGAGAGGTTGGGTTACTTGGCGAAGTAAGGCGTGTCAGTTTTGAAAAAAAAAGGTTGGAAGAGGCAACAAGACTTGGTTTTAAAACACTTGGTAAAATTAATTTTATTGAGGATTTAAGTAAAGTATTTGTATGACCCAGTAATACAACTTTCAGAATGTTTTAGGAATTTATTAAATTTTGAAAGAAGTTTGATAATGCTAACAGGACTCATTATATGGTGGTAATTAAGTGTAATAAAACATTAATAATAATTTAACTGAAAGTTGATATACTGGGATGAAGAAAACATTACTAATTAAATTTGCAGAATTGATCTCGATAATTTTTAATCCGTTTGCATTAGGGTTAGCAATATTGGTGATGGCGATTGTAAAGAGCAAAATGCCTCAGGTAGAACAGTTAGTTTGGATAATTACTGTGACTGTCTTAAATGGTGCAGTTCTAGCTTTAATATATTGGATATTTATTAATGCTGGATACATTTTTGATGATAGTGTACAAAATAAAAAAATTCTGCATGGCAGATTAGTGCTGTTAACTTTGTTATTAGTGCTAGTAACAATTGAACTATTAGTTTTAGTATCTACTAGCGCTTATCAGCCACTCTTGGCAGTATATATTGGTGGAGTATTAACTCTTGTGCTAGGGTTACTTATAACCAATTTTTGGAAAATATCGTGGCATTCGACGATGATCACCTTTTTTACAGGCATGTTTGTCTTTATGTATAATTATCGTGCTTGGCCATTGGTTTTAGTATTTATAACAGTTATTTGGTCTAGAATACTATTAAAACGCCATACTATTTGGCAACTTACGGCTGGCGTATTACTTTCTATTATTGTCATAATTGCAGTTTTTGGATATTTTGGACTTTTTAAATAAGTTGATAATTATTAATCAAAATTATAGGGGTTTGGCACTGTATTGTACGGTGTTGGAGTTTTCGTTACCGACATTATCAACTGATCTAATCGTAAAATAATATGCAATATTGCTAGTTAGATTACTTATTGTATAGATGCCGACTTCGTTAGGTATTGCTGGAATTTCATCTGGCTGGAGATTTCCTATTAGTCCGCTTACTGTCGAAACATAGATATTAATTTTGTCTAAATCAGTATCAAAAGGATTTTTCCAAGTTAACTTAATTGAGTTAACTAAAGGCGTCAAAGTTATCGAGGATATTAATCCTGGGATTATAGTATCTTTAGTAACTATAAAACTGATTGAACTTTGAGATGATAATCCATTGTTATCAGTAATAATTGCTGTTAAATTGTGTTGACCATTACTGAGGTTTTTAACATTATACTGCGTAGTGTATGGGCTATTGGAGGTTTTATTTATGCTTATTTGATCAATATAATATTCAACATTATTAATTGTATTTGGAGAGCTAGCAGTTACAGAAATATCCATCAGACTGCCTACCACTTGGTTATTCTTAGGTGAAGTAATAACGATAGTAGGAATTTGGCTATTTAGGTCACATGTTTGAGTTGGGGGACTGCCAAGTGACATCCCATTGTTATTGGCCCAAGATAGTACTGGTTCTTCCCAGTTTGGATTCGTTGGAACCTCAGAATGTAAATTTGTATAAGTTCTAGTTTCTTGTTGGCTTTGTGGGCAAAGGTCAGTAGCAATTAAATCCCCAGTACACAATTTACAAATGTTAATTTTAACGTGGATATTATCATTTTCTGCAGGAATTTGCCATGAGGTAAAGAGATCAGATATTGTTTCTGATGATTGGTCGGTTGGTAGTTTGTTAGAAAGTTTATCTACTTTTACCTCTTTAATTCCGTCAGGACGGGTAAAATCTTCTTTAGGAATTTTTTTTAAAATATTTTCCATATACTCGTGCCAGATTGGTGCAGCTACTACCGAACCATCAGCACCTTTTTTCATAGCTGAGTTATCGTTATTCCCCACCCAAACTCCGACTGCAGCACCCGGAGTGTAACCAACCGTCCATCCATCATGATTTTCCTGAGTTGTACCAGTTTTTACTGCTACACGAAAATTTCCAACTTGTAGTTGATTTGTGAAGCCAAATATCATTTTTCTGGTATTATTATCTGATAATACATCAGATATTTGATAAGCAACTTGTGGATCTAAAACTTCTTTTTTACCTTTATTTTCTTTGTATTCATAGAGTACTTTACCATTTTTATCTTCTACCTTTAAAATAGCTGTAGTATCATGGAGTGTGCCACTATTGGCAAAAACTCCATAAGCTGTTGTTAAGTCAAGCAATTTAACTTCGCCACCACCAAGGACTAATGATAACCCATAGCGATCAGGATCATTTAAGGTTGTTATACCCATTTTGTGTACTTGATCTAATACTTTATCAATCCCAGTTAAATAAAGAATTTTTACCGCGGGGATGTTTAAAGAATTTGATAAGGCAGTTCTAATAGTTACAGGACCATGGGTGTTGCCATCATAGTTCTGAGGTTTGTAATTACCAAAATCAGTTGGTACGTCCCAAAGAACATAGCCTGGATTATATTTGTCTTTAAAAGCCGTAGCATAAACTAATGGTTTAAAGGATGAACCAGGTTGACGTTCTGAAGTGGCCACATTAACTTGACCATCATGTTCACTGTCAAAAAAGTCAGCTGAACCAACCATAGTTATTATTTGACCAGTTTTAGGATCAATATGAACTAAAGAAGCATTGCTGGCATTATATTTTTTAAGTTTGTTGGCAGCGTTTTTTGCTATAATTTCTTCTGCCTTTTTTTGATTGTCTAAATCAAGTGTAGTAGTAACTCTCAAGCCGCCTTCTTCAACCATTTTTTCGTCAAACATCTCGATTAACTTTTCTTTAACATAAAAGACAAAATGTGGGGCGGTGATATTTTCGCGTTTAGCTACAACATTTAGTTTGTCTTTTTTGGCATTATCGGCTTCTTCTTGGGTAATATATTTTAATACCACCATTCTGTTTAAAATATAATCACGACGCAACAAAAGCTTATCAGGATGCGAACCGTATGGAGAATAATATGTTGGAGCCTTAGGGAGTGAGGCGAGTGTGGTAGCTTCGGTTAATGTTAGATCTTTAGCATCTTTCCCAAAATATGTTTGTGATGCGGATTGAATGCCGTACGCATTAGATCCATAAGGTATCTCATTGAGATACATTGCTAGTATTTGATCCTTAGAAAACATTATCTCGATTTCTAGCGTTAGGATCAACTCTTGTAACTTACGTGTTAATGTTTTTTTAGGAGAGAGTAGAGCATTTTTTACGTACTGTTGAGTTATAGTAGAGCCTCCTGCAATATAGCCAGTTTTGCCAGTTATATTGTTGTAAACCGAACGGAGTATTCCTGTAATACTAAAGCCAAAATGTTTGTAAAAATCTTTATCTTCTGCAGAAATTGTGGCTTGTTTGATATTGGTTGGAATATCTTTTTCTTCAATAATAGTTCTTTTGACATCGCCAAATACATCGTATAAAGATTGGCCATTACGATCATAAATGTGAGTGGATTCAATAGGGTAGCGATCTTTGATTTTACCAGGAGTTGGTAGGTCTTTTGAATACCAAACAAACATTATTATGATAAATAACAAAAAAATACCTAATATTTTTACTAAAAGTTTACCAAGTCGTTTTTTACCTAGTCTACCACAATATTTATCTGTTATTCTTTGATGATGCAACTTTAAAGGGTTGATAAAGCGATCAAAAAATTTCATATTATTCCTAATGTAATTTATAGTTAATAACTATTAATTAATAATTTTATGTATAAATCCTTTACATTATATCATAAAATTTGTATGATTAGAATAGAAATTATATTTTGTTAATCGGTTATTTAGTTAACTGGTTAATTGGTTTGTAATGTAATTAAACTAAATTACAAATTAACTAATTGACAAATCAACTGTCGGAGGTTGTTTATGAATAAAAAATTTGACGTACTATTAACTCGTGGAGTTGAGGAAATAATAGGTAAAGACGAATTAATCAAAAAACTTGAGTCTGGTAAAAAACTCAGAGTTAAGCATGGTGTTGACCCAACAACTCCCGATCTACATATTGGCTACAGCGTGGTTTACCATAAACTTCGCGAATTTCAAGAATTGGGGCATAAGATAGTATTTTTAATAGGTGATTTTACCGGAACATTTGGTGATCCAACTGATAAATTAAAATCGCGACAATTAAGAGATGAAAAAGAAGTAAAAAATCTAGCTAAAAATTATTTAGATCAAGTTGGAAAAATATTGGATCTTAAAAAAATCGAAATTCGTTATAATAGTGAATGGTATGATAAAATGAGTGCTAAGGATTTATTAAATTTAATGTTACATTTTACCACAGATAGAATGCTTGAGCGTGATATGTTTCAAGAACGAAAGAAAAAAAATCTTGAGATTGGTTATCATGAACCTGTTTACCCAATGCTTCAGGGTTATGATTCGGTTATACTAAAGTCGGATGTCACGATTTGCGGAACTGATCAAAAATTTAACGAGCTTCAGGGCAGAAAACTCCAAAAGGAAGAAGGTCAGGAACCGCAAGCAATTATGTCTGTGCCAATTCTAGTAGGGACAGATGGCGAGCAAAAAATGAGTCAGAGTTTAGGAAATTATATTGGTATTAGTGAACTAGCTAGTGTGCAATTTGGTAAAATAATGTCTATACCTGATAAACTTATTCCCAATTATTTTGAGTTAGCAGCGCGTGTAGCAGGTAAGGAATTAGAACAGATCAAAAAGAATGCAAAAAATCCTACCAAGTGTCGTGATCTTAAAGCAGAATTAGCTCGCGAAATTGTGTCATTTTATCATGGAGTAGAAGCCGCCAATGTAGCAGAAGAAGATTTTAATCGCGTTTTTAGAGACAAGAAAGATCCCATCGATATTCCAGAAATCAAAATTACTAACCCAAAATGCGAAGATTTGCCGCAGATGTTAGTTGAATTAAAGTTAGCACCATCAAAAAGTGAGGCAAGAAGGTTAATCGAGCAAGGTGGAGTTAGAATAGATAAAGCTCAGATTACTGATCCAAAGGCAGATGTTTGCTTTCACAATGGTATGGTTTTACAGGTAGGTAAGTTTAAATTTGTTAAGATAGTGCTTTAAAATACTTAATAAATTCAAATTCCAAAAATTCAAGTTTCTATTCAAATCCCAATGATTAAATGTTTATAACATTTGAATTTGGAATATGATTAAAAATTAAAAATTTGATTTTTGAATTTTTTAAAGGAGGAATGTGACCCAACGAATTAAAATAATTTTTTATATCTTACTGGCAATCATGGTTATCACTTCCATCTTCTTAGTTTGGGCATTTGATACTGGTAGGATTTTTGGTAGTGCCGATGTGGTTGAGCCAGCGGTTACTTCTGCAGAAAAACTTAAAACTTTACCAGCACCAGACGAATCTACTTTTAGTGAACTATTTGGTAAAGTGGCCAGTTGGTTTGGGAGATAGATATTGTTCGAGTGGTTGAGCGAGAACTAACAAGTTGATTAAATAGTTCTCTGGTTACCTCGAACAATAAAAAATAATTATAGAATATGATAAAATCTCAAATAAAACAAATTATTACAGATGGGATAAAAAAAACATTTCCAAAAATTAAGGAAATGCATAGTTTTAGTGTTGAAATTCCACAGAATAATAAATTTGGTGATTATTCTACTAATGTGGCGATGGTTTTGGCAAAGGAATTAAAACAAAATCCAATGGATGTTGCGGAAAAAATTGTTATATTGTTAAATGGCTGCATTGTTGAACAACGAAAAACTAAAAACGAAAAACTAAAAACCACAACTAAAAATTCCAAACTTAATAAAATATCAACTAACAATTTAGCAATGAAGCAATTTAGCAATATTTTGTGTGTGAAACCTGGTTTTATCAACTTTTATTTATCACCAGAATATTTACAAAGCCAAGTAAAAAATATTTTAAAATTAGATAATAAATTTGGTAAATCAGATTTTGGTAAAGATAAAAAGATAGATATTGAATTTATCTCTGCGAATCCCACAGGACCACTGACGGTTGGTAATTCTCGAGGTGGGGTGATAGGAGATGTGCTGGCAAATGTCTATAACTCATTTAATTGGCAGGTAACCAGAGAATACTATTTTAATGACGCTGGTGGTCAAATAGATGTATTGGGGCATTCAATTATTGGAGATGAAGAGTCGCAATATCAAGGTGAATATATAAATGAACTAAGAAAGAAAATTAAATCAAAAAGTTATCAAGAAGCGGGGATTGAAGCTGCAAAAATTATGATTGAGGAGATAAAGCAATCTGCAAAAAATATGGGAATTAAATTCGATATTTGGTTTAAAGAAGGTGAAAATTTAAGGGACAAAGGTAAGGTTAAAGAAATTATTGATTGGATGCTTGAGAAAAATCTAGCTTACAAAAAAGATGAGGCAATTTGGTTTAGATCCACTGATTTTGGTGACGATAAAGATAGGGTTATAGTAAGATCAAATGGAGAGCCAACATATTTTGGAGTTGATTGTGCTTACCACAAAAATAAGTTTATAGAAAGAAAATTTGATAAATGTATCAATATTTGGGGAGCTGATCATCATGGTGATTTATCAAGAATGAAGGGTTTTGTTAAAGCTCTTGGGTTTAATGATAAATTTGATATTATAGTTCACCAGTTTGTTCGTGTAATGAAGGATGGCAAAGAAGTTAGAATGAGTAAACGAGCCGGCAATTTTGTGCTGGTTGATGATGTGTTAAAAGAAATTGGCAAAGATGCTTATAGATTTTTTATGCTTAGCTATCCAGCTAATACCCATATGAATTTTGATTTAAGCCTAGCAATTGAGAGATCTCAAAAAAATCCAGTATATTATGTACAATACGCTTACGCTAGAATAGCGAGTATACTCTCAAAATCACAAACATCAAACATCAAATCCCAAATAAATTCCAAATCAGAAATTCCAAATTCAAAACTAAATCATAAATCTAAAATCATAAATCTAAAATTACTAAATCTAGGTTACGAGCTAGATCTAATAAAAACCTTGATAAAGCTCCCAGAGCTAATCGAGGAAATAGCAGGGGATTATCAGGTTTATCGATTAACACATTATGCTCGTGAGATTGCTGACAAATTCCACACTTTTTACGAAAATTGTAAAGTTATAGATGATGAAAATCCAAATGTAACTCAAGCTCGTTTGGCGCTTTGCCAGGCAACAAAAATTGTATTAAAAAATACTTTTGATCTAATGGGCATTAGCGCCCCAGAAAAGATGTAAAAACTTAGTGCTATTAATTCAATATTTTGGAGTAATAATGGGAATCAAACAGCCTGAACAATCAGAACCATCTGAAGAATTTAAACCATTTGAATTTACAGTTGGGATTAAACCAAATACACAAGAAGAAATTCAATGGTCAATTTATAGTGTGGATCGTCAAAAAGCTGAAACCCAATATTTACATGAGAAATCAGGCGAAACGCATAAGATGCCAGAAAATTTTGGTTGGAGCGAATCTGCTTATCATGATTTAATTACCTTCATTCATTTTTATAATTTTAATAGAGCTGCTTTTCAAGAGTTAATGCAAAAAGATTTTACTAAAGATTTAGAAAATTATGTATATAAAAGATTTTATTCTGATTCATGTGAAGATTATATAGAAGATTATGATAAAATTAAAGAAATTTCTGACAAATTTGATCAAGATATCAGTACTTTAAGGTCATTTTTACAAAACAATTATAAAGAAACTGGTTATGGGATTTATTCCAGCGGTTTTGAGGACAATACTAGTGCTTTATTATTATATACTAATGATTTTAAGGGTGACTGTCGAATATATTTAAATTTTAATTCAGTTAAAATGATAGAATCATTATGTGAAATATTTTCAAAATTTTCTGAGGGAAAAGTTGGATTTTTGATGAAATTGTTTAAACAAACTAGCCGAGAAAGAATTAATAGAAGAGATAAGTGTGTTTTACATATTAGTAATACTGATTTAGTTGAAGTAATTAATATTTTTAGAGAATTTGCTAAATCCCATCCTGATGCATTTAATACTACTCATCCCGGATTTATTGCGCCAATAGTTGATGATATGAGACAGGCAATTTCTGGCATTTCTGTTGCTGATCCGCAAGGGAATGTTTCCCCAGGAGTAAATATATCTGGTATTTTAGTGAGTGTTATAAAAAGGTTATCTAATAAATATCCAGATCAGGAATTAGATGTTAATGATGATAAAATGCTAAAAGAATTATGGAACATACTAATTAATGAATCTAAAATAATGAGTAGTGAACAGCCAGAACGATTTACACCATTTAACATTCATCACCCTGCTTTTAAACTAAAAAGTAATAACTACCAAGTGTTAACTGGGAATGGTCTTATTAAATAGATTAATAAAATTTTACTTTACAAAAATAAGCGATCGCATGAAAATGTAAAGTAAAATAATAGAATAAAACAAAACCCCACGCGATTGTGGGGGTTAAGGGACAATATGTTCCTTAAGATATATTTTGCGCTTCATCGAATACCTCAAGTGTGTTTTAAAGAGTTCTTTTTTATTCATTGTCTCAAAATGAACTTTTGAATAATCCGATTTGATTATTTCGAGTTCATAGAGCTGTGTATATAATTTAAATAAACTATCAATCATTTGGCGACGGTGGCGGTTAGGTTTTATTTTTGTAGTATTTTTTTCTACAGAAACTATCGGGGTAAAATCGGGTTCAAATGATTCATCAAGAATTTCGTCAATATCAAATTCTTCCACTTGAGCTGCTCCATCACTATCGACATCTGTTTGATGGATGATCACTCGACACCGAGAGCAGAAATCCCTGTTTGCAACTCGACTCATTGCAGAAATTTGTTCAACAGTTTCTTCAACAAGCTGACCGAGTTCGATCATATGTTCGCATAGCCGCAGTGCTTCATTTATCTGAAAGTCAAAAGGTTCTCTACCAGCATTTGCAGCATCATCAGTTGAGATGTTTCTCCTGATAATTCCACAGACATTACTCATGTTAATTTACCTCCCCTTGATTGATAATCTTAATTTAGCAAAAATGAATGATTTTGTAAATAAAATACCTCATTTAACCAATGAGGTATTTTATTTGTTGATAAATACTAAACTTGCTATTTTAATCCTGTTCCACCGCTATTCTCTATATTTTTTGTATAATTATCTATAACAGCACAAGCTCTCCCAAATTCACTTGCATAAAAAATACCATGATCTTCTTCTTTGAGTTTACGGGATAGATCGTGGGTATTAACTCTACCATTTTTTAATAATTCCTCCAAAACAGCTACTTTATAATGTGAATCTGCGGTTAACTCAAGACCTCTCTCAATTGAAGTAAAGCCATCATCTGTTTTCTCTCTTTGCATAGCGAGTCGATGTTTATATTCTTCTAATTTTCTAGTTAATTTTCCTATCAAATCTTCATTATTAGGCAAAATTAACTCAGGAGATTTAGGTTTTTCATATCCTTCTGGGGCCCAATTTCGGGTGAATGTGGCATAATAATCCTTTCTTGTAATAATTTATTATTTTTATTTAAAAACTTTTATAGATTACCTTTATAAACCTTGTTACCATTTAATAACCAAATTTCTTTAGTTTTGGTGTTTAAAGAGAAGTCTTTGAGTTCATTTAGCCCATCAAAAATATATTGGGCTACAAACTTGCCGGATTTCTCTAGTTCTAATAAACGATTTCCATCTAATACATAAAGATAATTAGCATCAGCATTGGTATAGATTCTAAGTGGATTAGCTATTTTTTCATTAGGACTGGGGATGTTGCTAACTTTAAAATCTTGTGTGCGACCTTTGGAGAGCTTATATACATTACCATCTTTTTTTAACACATATACAACACCATCAATAGCTAAGTCAACTCCATCACCAATATTTACACCACTTGTTAAATAGCTTTGAGCGGCAGAATAGGTACCACTGGAATAATTATACTTCCATATTTGGTTGCCATTAGAATCAAGAATATAGATGTTTCCCGCAAATATTTCCGCTCCAACCCCAGTTTTCCAATCGCCTTCGCTGGGCTTTAATTCCACAGCACTTTCTAAAGGTTTAGTAACTTTAAATAATTTATTATTGTTGGTTAAAGCATATACGCAATCAGATTCTTCAGAACTAGTAGTAGTGATTACTTTATCAGCATCTAATAATGTAATTGTTTCTTTATGAGCGTTAGTTTTTGTTGAACTAGTTAGTACCCCAGTAGTTTTATCAGAACTATAAATATTGTCATGAGTGATTGAAAATTGCGAACTTTGATCAAATTCAGTTACTAGATCTAGTTTTTTTATACGATTTACATGATCTAATTTATCTAGCTCGTCCTGTACTTGAGATGACAACTGTTTGGATTTGGTAATTATAGCCTCATCTTTTGGGGGAAGTGTAGCAATATTAGTTAAAATATCGTTTAATATATTACGAGCTTTTTGCTTATCATTGTAAAGCAATGCTAGTTTATAATCATCGTTAAATTTTGTCTTAGATTCATTAATAATAGTAGTTGACACTTGCTGTTGCTCTAGTTCGGATTGTTTACCTCTTAAGTTGTTAATACTCAGAATTAGGATGATAGATAAAATTATTACAATAAGAGCATAAAGAATAGAACGATTTTTTAGTTCAAAAAGTCGGTAAATTATATCAGCAGTATAATTTATAATTTTTTTGATAAATTTAAGACCATTTTGCAAGATAGGTGGTAAATTTAATGATTTTCTCTCGGTGTAATGGCGGACATTAAGGTTGTTACTTAAAAACTTGTTTTTATTGATAGTCTCGATAGTCGCTTTGCTAACTTTGTCAGAAATTGGTTTAATTGTTTTTTTGAATTTGGGTAAAACGTTTTCTTTTAGGTGTTTGTGTCCCTTTTGAAGATGTTTAATAGCATAATCACCTAATTTTTTTGTTTGTGGCTGAATATTTTGAAGCATTTTTTTAAAACTTTCTGACAATGATTTTGTAAATTTGTTAAACTTGTTTTTATATGGTAATAGTTTATTAGATAAATCTTTTGTATTGATTATAAAATTTGATAGCGTGGAAGATTGGTCAATATATACAACCGATTGATCTTCATTAAAATTTTTGTTTGTTGCCTCTTCTTTTGTTAATAATTCAAAAATAATAGCAGATACTTTTCTTTCTTTTTGCTTTTTTAATCGATTGGCAATTTCTTGTGCGGCGGTATAAGAATCATTATTTGAGATAATTTGTTTAAGACTTTCCTTTGAAAAATACTCAAATATTTTGGGCGAGGTAATTAATACTTTATCATTTGGTAATAATGAACCACTAATAATATCGCTAAAGGTTTTTAAAGGGTGTAGGTCAGGATTTTGATTAAATCCATCGGTTATAGAATTTATCTTATTTTGACGAATTAATAAGCCTTCAGCTTTGCCTGTTTTAGCAATATGAATTTGATCATTACAAACCAAAACTAAGCAAGAATTGAGTTTGCCGATCCACTCAGTTTCACCATTTTGAGTGATTTTGCCTAAAGTTTCGTTGACTTTTTTTAACGATAACTCAAAATTTACTAAATCACTTGAATTAGACGATCGGGCATATTCTCTAACTAATGCATTAATAATACTTTGACCAATTTGCGCACTAGAAAACCAGGTGTTATTTATTTCAACAACAGCAAATATTGATCCTTTATTAATTTTTTGATCAGAGATGATTGACTTAGCTTGTGCTGCAAGATATTCATCATCAATCCGACCAGAAATTGTTATACGTGTAAAATGTATTAAGTAGTCCATTTTCCCTCTTTTATATCGCGGATCAAGGCGGAGTTCGTCTAATTGCGCTGATTTACGCGGAAATTGTTGTTTGTTTTATTAGACTTATTACTAAATAACATTTTTACCTGCCTC
>CAZXAY010000028.1:0-13265 GCA_964638435.1 uncultured Candidatus Saccharibacteria bacterium
CACGAGATAATTGAAAAAATACTTAATAAAGATGGTAAATTAGTTTGCCAATATAATCGGACCCAATGGTGTTTTAAAAACCCTGTCAACAAACATGATCTTAGTTTAGAAAACAAGGATTTAAGAATCAAAAATACCAATGGTAGTTGGGAAATTAGCTTAAAATTTGGCTATTATTCTAAAACAAGTCGAAAAGAAATTTCTTTACCCTTTCTAGAGTGCGATAAAAAACAAGCTTTTAATTTGCTAAGATTCCTAGGTCATAATCAAGGCATTGTAGCTGTAAGAAATGCCAAAATATATTTATACAAAAATATTGAATATTTAATGAGGTGTTATTATGAATTACAAACCTGGGCAAGTTATTGCCAAGTTTACTAGCAAAAAAGGCAAAGAGATTGAATTAAGAATTCCTAAATTAGGAGATGAACAGGGATATCTAGATTTTATTAACAGTATTATTGATGAGGACGACTATATTCTTTATAACCAACCAGTTAGTTTTGAGGAGGAAAAAATATGGTTGGCTAAAACTGTCGGGGATATTATCAAAGGCAAAGCGCTATATTTGACTGCTTTTTATGATGATTTAATTATTGGTAATGCTAGTTTGGGTACCTGTAAAGGACGCAAGGGCCATGTTGCTGGATTTGGTATAACAATTAAAAATGGTTATCGTGAAGAGGGAATCAGTACCATGATGATGGAAACTTTATTTACCGAGGCTAAAAAAATGGGTATAAAACTTATTGACCTTGGAGTATATTGTACTAATAAGAGAGCTATAAATGCCTATAAAAAAATGGGGTTCGTAGAGCATGGTATCCTCCCAAAGGCTATTAGTCACAGAGGCAATTATATTGATGAATTATTAATGCACAGACATCTTTAAATATATTTTTACTTTTTAACAATAAAGTGGTTTTGCAGGTTTAGCTCTTGCATTACGCATTAATTTTTGAGATGATAATTGTATAATAATTAAAGCATCTAATTAATAAATCTAGATTATCTAGTTTTGTTTTGGACTAAATAATCTAATCGAGGTGTTATGACTAAAAGTCAGATTGATAGCAATATTAAATTGCTTAGTTCGCAGGCTGATAAACTTCGTGATCAGGGCGTATATTTTCAAGCTATTGAATTGTTCAAAAAACTATTACCACTTTACAAAAAAAAGAAAAACGATTTTGGTATTGGTAGGTCATTATTACAAATTGGATTATGTCACCGTTTAGCCAATCAAAATAAAGAAGCGCTCGATGCCTTTAAAGAGACTATCGAATTTTCCAAAAAAATAGGTGATTTAGACCGCCAAGGATATACTTTTAGAGAAATTGGCACAGTTTATTTAAACGATGACAAATTTATTCAAGCAAAAAAGTGGTTCGAAAAAAGTGTAAAAATATTTGAAAATTCTGATGATGTCTCTAACTATGGTATGAGTTTGGCTAGACTAGGTTTAACACAAATGCACTTAAAAAATTATTCCCAGGCAGAAAAACTGATGCTAAGAGGTCTTGGACTAATCAAAAAGGCTCAACACTGGTTTTTTGAGGTAACTACAGATTATTTTTTAGGTAAATTTTATTTTTTTCAAAAAAAGTATCAAAAATCCATTCAATACCTTGAGGATGCAGAAAATATTTTAAATAATCATAAGCAAACTTATGTCCAAACTCGTCGTTACGGACAAATCTGGGGGTTATTAGCCTACGATCATCTTAAACTTGGTAATAGTGATCTAGCCAAGGAATATTATCTTGATGCTTTGGAATGCTTATTCTCTATGCCAGATAATGTTGCTGCGCCAATTTATAAAACAATTAAAACTGCTGATTTTTTTGACGAACTCATAAAAAATTGTAAAAAGATTAAGAATAAGTTAAGCTAGAAATAGAAATTTTTTGTTTAGGAGGGGATACTTGATTCAACTTGTTAACGTTACAAAATCATACGATAAAACAATCGCTCTAGATGGCATAAATCTAGAGTTTTGTCAAGGTGAATTTATTTGTTTAGTTGGGCCATCTGGAGCTGGTAAATCTACCCTAATCAAATTATTAGTACGTGAAGAAAAACCTACCAGCGGTCAAATTATTGTTGCTGATCGTGATATAACTAAATTCAGACTTAGCGAATTGCCATATTATCGTAGAAAAATTGGGGTAATTTTTCAAGATTTTAAACTTTTGCCTCAAAAAACTGTTAAAGAGAATATTTCTTTTGCTCTTGAAGTGAGTGAGGCATCAAGCGAAGAAATAAAAAGTAAATTACCTAGAATTCTTGATTTAGTTGGATTATCTAATAAAATTAATAATTATCCTAATGAGCTTTCTGGAGGAGAAAAACAGCGTACTGCTATAGCCCGAGCTTTAGTCCATAGCCCAAAAATATTAATTGCTGATGAACCAACAGGTAATCTAGACCCCAATAATGCCTGGGAGATTACAGAATTATTACTAAAAATTAATCAAGCAGGAACTTTAGTAATATTAGCAACACACAATAAATCAATAGTAGATAAAATTAGAAAACGAGTAGTATCGCTCAGAAAAGGTCGAGTCATCTCTGATCAAAAAGTAGGGAAATATTTGATATAAAAAGTTAATAATGGTTAACAATAGTTAATGATCGTTAATAACGGTTACAAAAAGATATAAAATCAATGAATCCATAACTTTTATTAACAGATATTAACCAATATTAACTGATATTAACAAGAGAATTTTTATGAAACTAGTAAGTATGGGGAGGATAACAAAATTAGGTGTAACAAATTTCTGGCGTAATGGCTGGCTATCTTTGGTTAATACAATAATTCTTGCTATGACACTTATTGTGATATGTATATTTGTAATATTTAATTTGGTTATTGATTCTACAACCCAAAATATTAAAGAAAAAATTAATGTATCAGTTTATCTTAATGATGAGGCAAGTGTTGAGCAAATAAATCAATTAATGGATGATATAAAAAAAAGATTAGATGTCAGAGATGTTGAATACGTTTCCAAAGAGGAGGCCTTAGCTCGCTGGCGCCAATTACAAATTACCCAAAATATTAAAGAACAGGTTTCAGAAGAAGAAAATCCTTTGCCTAGAAGTATCGAGGTTAAAGCCAACAACCCCGAAAGTTTAGATGCAATTGTTGAATCATTAAATGCAGAAAATAACCAAAGTTTAATTAGGAGTATTAGTTATCAACAAAATAGAGATATTATTCAACGATTGATTAATATAACTAAATTTTCTCAACGAGTTGGTTTAGTCGTATCAATAATTTTTGTAATTATCTCGATCTTAGTTATCCTAAATACTGTTAGATTGGCTGTTTTTACTCGTAAAGGTGAGATAGAAATTATGAAAATAGTAGGTGCTAAAAATTCATTTATAGACTTTCCATTTATTGTAGAAAGTACATTTATTGCCTTATTTGCAGCGACACTAGCAACATTACTTTTATGGCTCGGAATGCATTACATAACCGAGGCAACTAGTAGATACTTGGGTGAAGTTAGTTTAAATCTTGAATCATATTTTTCTTCAAGAGTTTATTTGATTTTTGCAGCAGAATTTGTCTTAGGTTCCATCATTAGTGTTGGTTGTACGTTAGTATCAATTAGAAGACATTTGAAAATATAAATATTGTTAATTTGTTAATCATTTAATCTGTTAATTTATTTGCACCAATTACCAATAAACCTTTAGATAATACTCCCTCGAACATACTCTGGACAGGTCGGGACAAGTCAGGGCAGGCCAATTAACTAAGTAACTTTTTTATTTATCCACTACTTATCCACTTTATTTCCCCAAAGTGGTTATAAATAATTATATATAGAAAAATATATCAATTATACTTCTTATATTTAATGATTACTAATTTACCCTTGATTTTTGAAGGGTTTTGTTTTATAGTTAAATAGTATAGGAGGGGCATGAAAACAGATAAACAAATACAAAATGTTTTTAAGATCCGATCAATTATAACGTTAGTTATTGTTGCTGGTCTTTTTTTAATGCCTTTATCGTTAGCTCAAGGAGCTACTAGTAAAGATATAAATAATCTTGTACAACAAAAGAATAAAATCTCTAGTGAAATAGCTGCTAAACAAAAACAAGCTGCAGAAAAAAAGAAACAAGCAGATGCTTTAAATGCCGCTTTAAAATCTATTGATAGTGGGATAGATACTAGTCAAAACAAAATTAACGATTTACAGGGTCAAATTAATCAAACCCAAGCTGAGATTGAGGACACTGAAAAACAAATCATTGCTAGACAACAAGATTTAGATAATGAAAAATCTAAAAGAAATGAGACCATCCGCTTGATGTACGAACAAAACCAGTCAAATACATTATATATTATCATTGGTTCAAAAACATTATCTGAGGCAATTGATAAAGTTCAATACTTTGAGACCCTAGAAAATAAGATAGTAAAAACCATGGAAGAGATCAGTCGACTTAAAAAAGATTTGGAACTAAAGAAAAATAGTTTAAACGAAAAAAAATCTAATTTGGCTAATATGAAAAGTGAGCAAGAAGCTTACAAAAACGGTTTAGTCCAGCAACAAGGAGAAAAAAAGATTGTGCTTGCTGACGTTGATGCACAAAAAAAGCAGTTAGAGGCACAGATTCAAGAATCTAAAAAAATGTCAGCGCAAGTTGAAGCACAGATAGCTCAAATACAGGCCCAATTAAAAAATTCATCATCAAGAACTGTTATGGCTCGTGATCGTGGTACGTCATCAGTAGGATTTAGTTGGCCGATGGATTATAATTACATAAGTGCATATTATGGTTCGTCTACTCCATTCCAACAATTCCACACCGGTCTTGATTTAGTAAATATTCTTGGTACACCAATTTATGCTGCGGCCAGTGGAACAGTAATTACCGTTGCAGATATGATGACAAATGGTAGCTATTATGGTTATGGTAAATATGTGGTGATTGGTCATAATGCAAGATATACTTCACTCTATGGTCACTTAATGAATTACACAGTTTTTGCTGGGCAAGAAGTTAAAGCTGGTGATGTTATTGGTTACGAGGGTTCGACTGGTTGGTCGACTGGACCACATTTACATTTTGAGGTTTGGGATTATGGTGTTAGACAAAACCCAATCTCTTATCTCCCGTAGTTTAGTTTGATAAATCAATAAAAATTCGGTTGCCATGGCAACCGAATTTTTTTGAGCTATTGAAATATACTTGTATTTAAGATTAAAGTGTTGTAATCTAAGATTAGACGTCTAATTATACTAGTGCTTCAATAATATATATGGGGTTATTGTGGAAAGAACAATATTAAACAATCTACTTATTGAAGATGAGGAGCTAGATTTAAGTTTGCGACCCCAGACTCTAAAAGAATATATCGGTCAATCTAAAGTTAAAGAAAGTTTAGAAGTTTTTATAAGCGCTGCAAAAAAACGTGCTGAATCACTTGACCATGTTTTGATATACGGTCCTCCAGGGCTTGGTAAAACCACGCTTGCACATATTATTGCTAACGAAGTAGGGAAGAATATCAGAGTAACTTCTGGACCCGCTATTGAACGAGCAGGTGACTTGGCATCAATTATCACCAATCTTGAAGAAGGTGATATTTTGTTTATTGATGAGATTCATCGATTAAACCGCGTGGTAGAAGAAATGCTTTACCCTGCGTTGGAAGATTATTGTTTAGATCTAGTTTTAGGTAAAGGACCAGCAGCAAAAACTATGCGCATTGATTTACCGAAGTTTACTTTAATTGGGGCTACAACGAGGATGGGGTTAATATCATCACCACTGCGAGAAAGATTCGGTCTATCCCATCATTTAGATTATTATAGTCCTGATGAAATTGCACAAATAATTACTCGATCAGCAAAAATTATTAATGTTAATATTGATCAAGATAGTATCAAAATACTTTCAGAAAGATCGCGTCATACTCCTAGAATTGCTAATCGTTTGCTTAAACGTGTTAGAGACTTTGCAGAGGTAAAAAATGCTGGTAGAGTTAGTAATAACTCATTGCAAGATGCCTTAGACATGCTCGAAATTGATCACTTAGGACTGGACAAAACAGATCGAAAAATACTTTTGGCGATTGCTAATAAATTTAATGGTGGTCCTGTTGGGGTAAAAACTATTGCTGCTGCTACAAGCGAAGAAATTGATACGATTGAAGATGTTTGTGAACCATATTTGATGCAAATAGGTTTTATTAATCGTACACCAAAGGGAAGAATTTTAACAGACTTAGCATACCAACATCTTGGTTTAAATAATAATCAACCTAAGGGGTTATTCCCATGATTATACCAATAATCATTTATTTTATCTTTTTAATTGTATTTGTAATTTTTTCAGCGATAATTTATTATCATCTTAATGAATTTGGATATGTTGGTGATGCCTGTCGGCCGATGATGGTAGCTTACAGTGTAACTTCTCTAACAATCATTCTTCTGACAATAATATCCTTTATTGTTGCAGGAGGTGTTAATGCTTGATCGAAAAAGCTATTTTTCTGGTCAGTCTGGTGATGAAAAAATAGTTCTATTTAGGAAACGTTTTTGGTTTTCTTTTGCTTTGTGGGGTTTGATTACTCTGTTTTTGTTGGTTGTTATTCCTATAGTTACCTGGGAAATTGTTATTAAATATTTTTTTGATACATCAAGCATCGAGGGATTTTTATCTCAACAACCTATAATTTATTGGGTTATAATATTTTACAGTATGTGGTTATTGTCAATATTAGCCATATTTTTAAATGCCTGGACAAATTTTTACTTGAATACCACAATTGTTACTAATAGACATTTGGTAGAAGTTAGGCAAGATGGTCTATTTAATCATAAAATCGCCGAACAAAACTTACAACAAGTTCAAGATGTTTCTTCTAGTATGAAAGGGATATTTCAGACATTCTTTAGATATGGTACTGTGATAGTTGAAACTGCTGGTGATCAACCAAATTTTATTATTAGTAATATAGAACAGCCATATAGGGTTGCAAACACAATTATGAAGCTTCACCATGATATTGTTGAGTCAGAAATCAATGGTCGACAAAGTAAGAATTCCAATGTTGAGGTGGACGAATCAAAAAAAATTAATAATGCGTGTTTAGATAAAAAACATGATGCTACTCAACTAAGTATTGATGAACCAAGCAGGTTTGATAAACCAAATAGTTTGTTAAATTATAGCAGAGAATATGATTTTAAAGAAAACAAAACATCAAATTTTGATGATAAAATAGATCTTAAACCAGCTAGAGATCATTTGGAAGGCGACCTAGAAGAGGGTAAAAGCATCAAATTATAACTAATAATAAAAAATGAATTCAAAACTATTTTTATTGATATTAATAATTTTGGGAGGATTTTTTTTATTTTATCCGAAACAAATTATTGCTGCTACCACGCCAGATGTGGTTTTTTCGGAAGTAATGTGGGCTGGGTCACCAATAAGTTCTGCTGATGAATGGATTGAATTGTATAATACTACAAATAAAAATATTAATTTAGTCGGATGGCAAATTACATATTTAAAAAATGGCGTTGAAACTCTAATGCTAGAAATATCAGAAGGTACTATACCTGCTAATGGATTTTTTTTAGTTAGTAATTGCAAGAAAGATCATTTTTTTACAAATGGTGAATCAGTACTTAATATTGACCCTGATTACGTAAATTCTTCTTTAACTCTATCTAATACAAGTTTTGAGCTTAGACTTTATAACAAGGATTGGGATAAAGGGGGTCTGCTAGTTGATCTTGCAGGTGACGGCGGAAATCCATTTGCAGGAAATGATAATTTAAAAAAATCTATGGAACGGAAGTTCCCAATTGATTTAGGAAATTTAGCTAATAGTTGGCAAAATGCAGTTATAAGTGAAAATTTAGATAGTGGTGCAGAAGCAGTTGCCAACCCACATAATTCTGGCAGACCTATAATCAAAAATGCTTTAATAAATAACCCAAATTTATTTTTATCTATCGGGGATCAAGTAAACATTTTTTTTGAAGTAAGGGTTGATGACCCGGATGGTTTGTCAGACATTATAGCAGTTTTTGTCGATTTAACTTGTTTGGGATTGTTAGAAAAAGTATTATTATATGATGATGGAACTAATAATGATAAAGTGTCAAACGATGGAACATATTCGTCTACCTATTTATTTAAAATTATAAACCCAAATACTCAAGTTGGTAAATTTGATTTTATTGTTAATATTATAGATCAAAAGGATTTGTTATCGTCGGGCAAGTTGACAATTAATATTTATCAACTTTCTAATAATATAATAATAAATGAGATATCACCTAATCCCCCAAATGGTTCAAATGATGAATTTATCGAACTATTTAATCGTGGTAGCGAGGCAATTAACCTATATGGTTGGCAAATTGATGACGTATCAAGTGGCGGTAGCCATCCATATCTTATTAATCAATCGCATGTTATAAATCCAAATTCTTATATTGCCTTTGACCGCTTGGTGACAAAAATTGCGCTAAATAATAATAATGATCAAGTCAGATTGATTAATCCGTTAGGTTTAGAATCTGCAGTAGTTCATTATGGTACTACTATCAGAGGTCAATCCTTTAATTATAACCAAAATGGTTGGTATTGGGTCAATAAACCGTCAATAAAATCTACTAATGCTGTTTTAACAAATAGTAAAACAAACACTCAAAGCCAGGTCGCAGTTAAATTTAATAACAGTTTAATAGCAAGTAATAATATTAGCAATGATCAAGTAGTAGTAACTACTCTAGTAAATCATCCAATTAGCAAATTTGATATTCCCAATGACACGAGTATTCTTGATCAATTAAGTTTTAGTAATCAGGTGGTAAATGATCAAAATAGACAAAAATACTGGATAAAAGTAACAGAATATGTTATATTATTTACGATCGCATTTTGTATAATATTAATTTTCATTCCCAAAGCACATTTGGCGACAGACCCCTAATACAAAGTTTTAAAATGACCCATACTATAATTACAAAATCAAATGTAGAAACCAAAGAACTTGCACAAAAACTAGCACATAGTCTAAAAGGCGGAGAAGTATTAGCTCTCTCTGGTGATCTAGGGGTTGGTAAAACTACTTTTACTCGAGGGTTAGCCAAAGGGTTAGGTATTGAGGAAAAAATAACCTCCCCGACTTTTGTATTGCTTAAGCAATACAAAATATCTCAAAACTTAAAACTTAAAACTCAAAATGAAAATTTAAAATTAAAAATTAAAAATTTGAATTTGATACATATCGATGCCTATAGAATGCGAGATGAGCAAGATGCGTTAAATATTGGAATTGCTGACTTTCTCGGCAGGTCAGATACAATTACCATCATCGAATGGCCAGAAAAAATTAAACAAATACTACCAAAAAATACAATTTGGATTAATTTCAAACATATCAATGAAAATAAGAGAGAGATAGCAATAAGTAATAAAGTATTAGAGTAATGAGAAAATAATATAGACTTCTTTCGAAATAACCTTTTTTACTGCAAGCAGATAATTTTGGCTAAAAAATAATTCACAGCTCGTTAATGTAACTCTGTTACGCTTTCCTCACTCTTCATTATTTTCGCCTGCCTCGCCTGATCCGAGTCAAGGTGGGCTCAAAATTATCAGTTTTCGTCACGAAAATTATTTCGAAAGAAGTCTTATAACTAATTATCAAATTAACCTAGTAACCAATTAACGGTAAATAATATGATTTTGGCAATTAATACAGGTAGCAATATTAATTCTATAGCGTTATATTCAACATCGGTTAGCGACGAGGTTGTTTGGGAATCTTATCACACACAATCGCAAGAATTATTACCAAAAATAGATAAATTACTAAAATCTAGCAAGGTTGATTTATCAAATCTAAAGGCAATTGCTGTGTTTCAGGGGCCCGGGAGTTACACTGGTCTTAGAGTTGGTGTTTCTGTCGCTAATGCTTTGTCATGGAGTCTTAATATACCTGTAATTGGGATTAAACAAAATCAAAAATCACTCTTGTCACGAGCTCGAGTAAAGGGAAAAACCAATAGCAATAATGTAAATTTAGTAATTCAAAACCAACTAACTAATCGACAGATTAACCAATCAACAGCCCTAAAGATCGCCAAACGCGCTCACGAAATAATTAAAAGAAAAAAAGGTACTACTAAATATAAACTAGTTGAACCAATATATTATAATTTAATATCAGATATCCCCATGTTGTAAAGACAATAATAGTTAATTATAATATATGTAAGAATAAGTAATAATATACCTAATTGCTGGGGGTAATTTTGTTTTTGAAACCAAAAAGACAACATGTAGTAGATAGTAATGGTAACGTCATCAGACGTGATAATCCTACAATTGATAGCCTAATAAAACCTAAAAAAAAATCTAGAAAATGGTGGTTAATAATTACCTTATTTATAATTGGAATATTTATTACCTTAGGTTTATGGGTTGGTTCTAGCGCTATATCAGCAGTTGGTAAAATAATTACTAAAAATCAAGGGGATACTTCACCATTTTTATCATTTCTTGGAAACATTAAACCAGATCAATTAAAAGGCGAGGGAGATGGGCGAATTAATATTTTACTAATCGGTATTGGCGGATCAAATCATCCTGGTGGGCAGCTTGCAGATACGATTATGGTATTAAGTGTTGATCCAAAAAATAAGCAAATTGCCATATTATCTATCCCAAGGGATTTATATGTTCCCATATCAGGTTATGGTAGTGGTAAAATTAATTCTGCTCATTCTACAGGAGTACAATATAAAGATAAAACTGGTGGTGGACCAGAATTAACCAAAAAAACTGTAGCTAATATTTTGGATCTACCAATTCATTACTATATTAGAGCAGATTTTTCAGGATTTATAAAATTAATTGATGCCTTAGACGGTATAACCGTAAACGTGGATAAAGCTTTATCAGATCCATATTACCCTGACGAAGAAATGCTTGGTTACAGCCCATTTTATATCAGTTCTGGTTCCCATCAACTTGATGGTGCCACAGCGCTAAAATATGCTAGGTCTAGAGAAACAACATCTGATTTTGATCGAGCTAGACGCCAACAACAAATATTAATTGCGATAAAAGATAAAGCACTTAACATCGGTATATTAGCTAACCCCAAAAAAATTACAGATATATTAAAAATTCTTGGAGATCATATAAGAACCGATATGCAAACTAAAGAGATGGAACAATTAATGTCATTACTTAAAGATTTTGATACATCAAAAATTGTTAGTAGAGTTTTAGATAATAGTGCTAATGGAGTTTTAGCTAATGCCAATGATTTAGGTGGATATTATTTAGTACCAAAAGCAGGAACAAACAACTTTTCCCAGGTACAAGAATTAGCCCATGAGATTTTTTCTGATCCTTATTTACAGGAAGAAGCAGCAAAGATCGAAATACTTAATGCATCAAATAATTCTGGCGTAGCAAGTGAAGTTAGCAAAATGCTTAAAAGCTATGGATATAATGTTGTTAAAATTGGTGACAGTGACCAACAAAAAGAAGAGAGCGTAATATATGACTATACAAATGCTAAAAAAGCTTTTACTACCCAATTTTTATCAAATCGCTTGTCAGCTGAAGTTGAAAAACAACCTAAAAAAACCTCGTCCGATATTGATATAACTATCTTAATTGGTAATAATTATCACAAATAATTATGATGAAAAGCGTAAAAATTTGGCAGTTTATATTTATCATTATTATTTTTTTTGCATCGATTGTTGGATATTTGTTGATCGAAAACCAATTAATAATCAATATAATTATTATTGCAATCAGCTTAATTTTTAGTTATTTATTAATATTTAAAAAGCAATTTCATTGGATATTTTTTTTAACAGTTTATTTATCATCTGTTAGTATTTACTTTCTTTCTGGAATCTCTAGTATTCCATTGTGGGTAGTAATTGTGATATTATTAGTTATAGTTGGTGGTTTATCTTATTTACTGGTTAATCCAATATGCAACTTAAATAACGAAAAAATATTTTATTGCCTATTAATATATTTAGCTAGTCTAGAAATATTTTTTGTCATACTACCATGGTCAATCAGTGTCCAATCAAAAGGTTTAGTTTTTTTAACTGTTTTATATTTTTATTGGGGATTGCTAGAGTTAAAAACATCAAACAATCTATCGTTTAAGAGTATTACTCCATATCTAGTAAATTTTTTGTTAGTAATAATTGTAATAATAAGTTTTTCATCTTGGATAGGATATTAAATATATCCAAAATAATAGGAGATATAAATGAAAACCAACAAATTCGTAAGTTATGCAAAATCAGTCTGGAGGGAGATAAAGACTTTCTTTATACTTATTTGGACAAAAATTAAATCCGTAAAGTTTTTAAGTAAGATTTTTAAGAAGTCTAATATCAAAAAAGGTAAAGTTTGGAAGATTGCTCGCCTGGTAATATTAATTATTATTGGGATATATTTAGTTGGTGCAATAGTGTTTGGAATTTTTGTTTATAAATATAACTCAGAAGCTCGTGCAGTTAAAGTTGCCGTAAAAATGTATCCATTCCCGATAGCTTGGGCAAATGGACATTCTATTGTTGCATCATCTTTTTACAGCCAACTTAATTATATTAGACATTTTAGCGATAAATCAGGCCAAGCTATTGAGGATGATGTAACTTTAAAGAACCAAATCCTTGATCAATTAGTGGATCAAGAAATCACTCGAGAGCAAGCCAAAAAGAACCATGTTAAAGTTACCAAAGATGATATAAATCAGGCATTTTACAAAATTGCTGATCAAAATGGTGGTACAAGTGAGGTAGAAAAAGTGTTAAACGAGATGTATGGTATGGATGTATCCCAGTTCAAATCAATGATTAAAGAACAAATGTATACCGAAAAAATTCAAAGTAATTTAATTTCTCAAGTAAATGCTAAACATATCCTAATTAAAGACGAGGCAAAGGCCAAAGATGTATTAGAGCAAGCTAAAAAAGGTGAAAAATCGTTTGAAGATCTAGCTAAAGAATTCTCTGAGGATACCGGATCAAAAGATAATGGCGGAGATTTAAACTGGTTTTCTAGAGGTCAAATGGTTAAAGAATTCGAGGATGCAGCTTTTTCACAAGAAGTTGGTAAAGTTGGTGACAACCTGATAAAATCAGAATATGGTTATCATATTATTCAGTTGATTGAAAAACGTGGTGACCGTATAAATTGTCGTCATATTTTACTAAAAC
>CAZXAY010000029.1:0-12896 GCA_964638435.1 uncultured Candidatus Saccharibacteria bacterium
TCAGCTTTCGTTACGAAAATTATTTCGAAAGAAGTCTATTCTCTTTACTACAGCTATCATGTTATTGATAAGTATAGTATGATTAGCTCATAAGCATAAGCTAGTCTCTTTTAAAATTAATATAAAATTTCTGAATTTAATGGAGGTGTATTAAAATGGTCCAGTTAGCACCATTAAAAATCAAAGGTCACACTATAAAGTTTCCTGTGATTCAGGGAGGAATGGGGATTGGAGTATCCCTTGGACCACTAGTGGGAGCTGTAGGCAAAGAGGGTGGGCTAGGTGTTATTTCAACCGCAGCAATCGATCGCATCATTTCAAAGAGGCTGGGCAAAAAAATGACTACCTACGAAGCTGTTTTTTATGAAGTCACTTTTGCCAAGGCTGCTGGCGGTAGAGTTGCAGTAAACATCATGGAGGCACTTTACAAAGATCGCGATGAGGCAGTAAGAGGTGCACTTGATGCTAAAGTAGATGTTATTATTGCAGGCGCAGGATTACATCTTAACTTGCCATCAGTTGCTCCCGTAGGCGATACAGCATTGGTACCTATTGTGTCTTCTGCACGAGCGCTAGAGCTGATTTGCAAGTATTGGCAACGTCAGAAATATCGTCCCGACGCAGTTATTCTTGAAGGTCCCTTGGCTGGTGGACACTTGGGCTTTAAGATTGAGGATGTAAATAAGGAGGAGAATCGCCTTGAAAGACTTTTTCCACAGGTCAAGGAAATTGCAGACAAATACGGTAAATTCCCTGTAATTGTTGCAGGAGGCATCTATACGCGACAAGACATCACCACTTTTCTTGCTAAGGGGGCAGATGGGGTGCAGATGGGTACACGATTTCTGGCAACAGAGGAGAGCAGTGCAACTCAGGCATATAAAGAAGCGGTTGTCAGTGCCACACAAGAAGATATCATGGTGGCAAATATTCCTGGTTCACCCTGCGGTTTCCCCTTTAGAGTAATCAATAAATCTCCAATGTTTTTGGCCACTCTTAATGGTCAACGTGCATCAATTTGTGATAAAGGGTATGTGCTACAAAAAGACAAAGGAGGGAACTATACAATCTGTCCTGCAAAAACAGACAGTGATCATTATTTTTGCATCTGTAACGGTCTCCTCTCATCTGCCGGATACAACCCAAATAAAGAGGACGCTCTCTACACCGTAGGAACCAACGCCTGGCGCGTTGATAAGATTCTTACCGTTCACCAACTCATGAATGAGTTAAAAGGTATTACTGACTGATAACTCGTTCGAATTTTCACAGGGCTTATCACAGGGCTTACTGCAAGATAAGCCCTTATTTTATTGTAATATATAGTTAATTTTGGTATAATTTAACCAGATTAATTTGCCCGCCGCATGCTGGGCGGAGTAAAGTAGAGCAATACATTAACGTGTTTGTCCTGGTAGCTCAGCTTGCCCCGCCGGAGCCAGAGTAGCTCAGAGGTAGAGCAACTCTTTCGTAAAGAGTAGGTCGGAGGTTCAATTCCTCTCTCTGGCTCTGGCGGGGTGAAGTAGAGCAACCCTTACGTAAAGTGAAGGTCGCCAGTTCAATTCTGGCTATCGGCTCCATATGAAAATTATAAATTTATTACAATCCACTACGCAGAATCTAGCATTAAAAAAAAATACTTGGCTGATTTTTATTTTAGCAATATTAGCAAATATTTTAATCTGGTATATTTGGATTAATAAATCTCAGTTTAGTAAAACTTTTTTATATTACTCAACAATTGTATTATTGGGGAACCTGCTAATGGTTTTTTTATTTAATAAAAAAGATATTTTAGTAGAATATTTGTTTGCAATTTCAGCAATATTAGTTCAAATTTTTACTTTAGTTTTGTTATATCATACGATATACTAAAAAGTCACAGGTTATAAGTTATAAGTTAATTTATGAATCTAGAGATTGATCGACAAATTAAATATTATACTTTGTGGGAAAAATTACCAGGCACATTAACGTGGGCAGCTTTTATTTTGCCTGTAATTATTTGCTTATTTTATCCAGCAGTTGTAGCTAACATAATAATAGTTTACGCACTTTATTGGCTTGTTAAATCTTTTAGAATGTCTTATGCACTTATAATTGGATACAGAAAGTATCGTAATGATGTAAAATTGGATTGGCTCAAGATGTGTAAAGATTTACCACACAATGTAAGTGATTGGCAAAATATATATCATGTGGTTGTTCAAGCAACTTATAAAGAAGAAGTTGAAACTCTCGACCATTCAATTAGCGCAATAGTAAATTCTAACTATCCGCTTGATAAAATTATTTATGTTTTAGCTTGTGAAGAAAAGGATAAGGAAAATGCTTTAAAAAACGCTGATTACCTTTATAAGAAATACGCAAGTAAAATGAATAAATTTATTATCACACTGCACCCCAAAGATACTCTAGGTGAGATACCAGGTAAAGGTTCAAATATCACATACGCAATGCACCAGGTTTTAAAAGAGATTAACAAAACAAAAATTCCTTATCAAAATATTATTGTAACTTCATTAGACGCAGATAATCGCGTGCACCATGAATATTTTGGGTCTTTGACCTATAAATACCTAACTGATTCTGATCCAGATCGTAGCGCCTATCAACCACTTAGTATGTATTTTAATAATATCTGGCAAGTTCCAATTGTAATAAGATCAATATCAGTTGGCAGCTCATTTTGGCAGATGATTGAGTCAACTAGGCCATATAGATTACGTAACTTCTCGGCTCATGCGCAGAGTTTATCAGCATTAATCAAAACAGATTTTTGGTCAACTAAATCAATAGTTGAAGATGGTCATCAATACTGGCGTAGTTACCTGGCATTTGATGGTGATTATAAAGTAGTACCAATCCATTTACCAGTTTATCAGGATGCAGTTTTGTCACCCAAGGGATATTTTGCAACCTTTCGTGAGCAATATATCCAAAAACGTCGTTGGAGTTGGGGTTGCTCAGATATTCCATATGTAATAACAAAAATCCTAAGTAACAATAGAATCAATTTTGTTGACAGATGGTTACAATTTTTCCGACTTTTAGAAGGGCATTTTTCTTGGGCAACTACGTCAGTAATATTAGGGTTAGTTGGCTGGATGCCAAAGTATTTAAATAATGATTTTAGTGATTCAGTAATTGCCTATAATTTCCCAGTGATCTATTCCAGAATTTTAACTATTGCAATGCTTGGGTTGGCTGTAACTTTAGTAATTTCGATGTTGCTTTTACCACCAAAACCAAGAAAAAATTTAACATGGAGTATATTAGTTGAATGGATCATTGCACCAATAATGTTGCCGATTTCTAATATCATTTTTAGTTCTATTCCTGCTATAGAATCACAAACAAGACTAATGTTTGGTAAATATCTTGATTTTAAAGTAACGGAAAAAGCTATAACTCACATAGAAAATTCCAAGTTACAAACACCAAATCCCAAATAAATTCCAAATCTAAAATTCAAAAAAAACAAACGATAAATTTAAAATTTTGAAAATTGTAATTTGTAAATTATTTGGTGCTTGTTATTTGGTTTTTGGGATTTACGTTTAAGAAAGTTTAAGATGACAAAAAAAAATACAAAATTTCTAATATATACAATAGTTGCTTTACTTTTAGCCACTATGGTTTTTTTGATGTTTACAAGTTCTAGTGGTGATTCGGCAACAACCGATGAATCTACACATATTGTTTCTGGGTACTTAGCTAATATTGATGGAGATTATAATATCAATACCGAGCATCCGTATCTAGGCAAAAAAATTAACACCTTGCCATTACTTTTTATGAAGGTTAATCTTGATCGTTCGGAACCATATTTTGCAGTTAAATCAGATTATTATTATGATTCTTGGCGTGAGAGTCGCCAGCTTGGTAATAATTTTTTATACAAAATGGGTAATGATGCCGATCAAATATTACGTGCAGTTAGGTCAGTGCCAATGATTCTAGCTCTTATTTTTGGATTAGTTTTTTTTATTATTGTGAGCCAATTATTTGGTCTCTGGGTTGGATTGTTATCATTAGTTTTTTGGGTTTTTTCGCCAGACATTTTAGCTCACTCAAGATTCGTTAATACTGATCTATGGATCACAGTTTTTTATTTTTTATCAATAACTAGTTATGGATATTATTTAAGTAAACCAAATTATAAACGCTTAATACTTGCAGCAATAATTCTTGGGTTGGCTTTGTCGGTTAAGTTCTCGTCAATTATTCTTATACCAATACTATTTGTGCTTTGGGTAATTAAAAATCAACAAGTTAAACAAAACATTTGGCTTAGTGTTAAACAAAACATTTTGCCAGTAATAATATTCTTAATAACAAGCTGGATAATAGTTTGGGCAAATTATGGATTTTCAACTCTTACGCCCCCAAAATATCAACAAGTTTTAGATAAAGATTATTATAACCAGATATTAGTTAAAACCCAATCAGTTGCTAGATACTTTAAACCAGCTGAGTATTACAAAGGCACGGTAATTTTGTCATCAAACAGTTTTGGTAATCGCCCAGCATATTTGCTAGGAGAGCAGAAGTATGGTGGTTGGTGGTATTATTTCCCAGTAGCTTTTATGGTTAAAACACCGTTGCCAATTTTGATATTAATATTCGGATCGATAATATTTTATTTACTTCGAGCGAAGTCGAGAAGCACAGTTCAAAGAAAAAAATTAATATTTAATGATTATCTATTAATCTCGCCAATAATAATTTATCTATTAATCTCAATGGCTCAAAAACTTAATATTGGTGTGCGCCACTTGCTTCCCATAATGCCATTTATATTTATCTGGTGCGCTAAATTGATGGTTGAGTTTTATAATTACCTTAAAAATTCGAAGATTAATCGTTCATTAGTTCTTATATTCTTTAGTTTTTTAGTTTTCTGGTTGATTTTTGGAACAATAAGAATCTACCCACACTTTTTATCATATTTTAATGAAACAGTGGGAGCCAGTAACGGCAGTCAGGTTTTATCTGATTCTAACATTGACTGGGGGCAAGATATTAAACGATTAAAAACATGGCTTGATGATCATAAAATTACCCAGCCAATACTGCTTGAATATTATTGGGATGGTGATGACAGTATTAGCTATTATGGTATAAATTATAATAAGTTGGAACGCAATGATCCAACCCAAAAAGGATATATTGCTGTAGGTGTTTCTGCAGTTAATAATTCCGAATTTTCGTGGCTAAAAAACTATAAACCAATCGATCAAATAGGGTACTCGATAAATATTTATAATATTAAGTAATAGATCTTTAGATTATTTTATGACTAAAACAAGCAGTATAATTAATTATTACCGAATTGCATTTCTTCAAATTGTTTCACTTTATTATATTTATTAAGTTCATCAACCGCTTTGCCTAAATCCTCTAATAAGCGTTGCGCTAACTTTGGAGTAAGAGCAAAATCGATCAATGCTGTGCCTTCTTTATCGTTTCGATGTGTTTTTCCTATTTTTGGACATTGAGAACCTTCAGCCTTTGTGGTAATTAATACACGGTCTCCGTGTCCTTTGTAGTCGCGATGAAATGTACTTCCAACCTGATCATTAACTAGCAAAGTGCCAAATTTCATGTTAACTTCTGCTTAAGAACCTTCTGGCGCTAGATTCTCATTTGCTTTGTCAATTGATGATTATCCTTCAAATGGTTGTCCTGGATTTGTCATAATAATTTTTCCTTACTAAAAATTATTTAATATTCCCCCTAAAGTATTTAGTAGTTAAAAGCCACGGAATTTTTTTGCAAATATAGTCTTATTCGAGTATAATTTAATTATGAGCGTTACTCTAATTATATTTAATCATTTTTACTAAATTTATGCAACACAATAGAAAGATTTATTTATCAGTTATAATACCTGTGTATAACGAAGAAAAAAGACTAGATAAAACCTTCCAAGAACTCGAAGGTTATTTTAAGAATAAAAAATATAGTTATGAAGTGATATTTATAGTTGATGGCAGTAAAGATAAAACTAAAGAGGTAATAGGTGATTATATAGCTGATAAACCAAATTTTCAAATACTAAATCATCCGATTAATTATGGTAAAGGTTTCGCAGTTCGTCAAGGGATGTTAAAGGCGCAAGGTGAATATATCTTATTTACCGATGCAGATTTTTCGACACCGCTGGATCAACTAGACAAATTATTACCTTTTGCGCAAAATTATCAGATTGTTATTGGTTCACGTTATTTAGAGGGTGGTAATATTAAAATTAAACAACCTTTTTTACGTCGTATGATTAGTCGAGTTGGTAATTTGGTAATGAAAATGGTTATTGGTTTACCTTATAAAGATACACAATGTGGTTTTAAATTATTCAATAAAAATGTGATAAAAGATATTTTTACTCGAACATTAATTAATCGTTGGGGTTTTGATATGGAGATTTTAACAATAGCTAAAATCCATCAGTTTAAAGTTAAGGAGGTATCTGTTGACTGGTTTGATGATCGACTTTCACAACTTCGTGCGGGTCGTGCAGCTTATCAAACACTTAAAGAACTTCTTAAAATTAAATTAAACCAAATAAATAAATTATATAATTAAAAATCCAGGTGGCAGCCCCTAGGGGAGTCGAACCCCTCTTTTCAGCTTGAAAAGCTAGCGTCCTAACCGATAGACGAAGGGGCCATCACTTGGATTTTTTATTAAAAATGCTGAGCTAACAGCATTTTTAATTATACTATATTTATACTCATTGCACAATATGTCACTGTGGAATTTGAATACCCTTCAAAATTGTATTAGATTTATCAATATTATATGCGTAAAGTTCTGTCAATCGTTGAGCTTCGGTTTTATTATCAGTTTTTTTGGAACTATCGTATGCACTAATAGCCTCAAGTAATAATTTTAATGATTCTAAATGTTTATTATTGGCATCACGCAATTTATCAGCAATATTTATTTTGTCAAGTTCAGAAATTGCATTTTCAATATTGCTTCTGGTATCATTAATTAATTTTTGCATATCATCGGCAGTAAAAAGTGTTGTATATTTACTTTTTGCAGAAATATCCTCGAAGCCTTTGTTAACTGTTTGACGCAAACTTAAAACTTTTTGGTTGTATAGAGCCCCCTCGGTAATTTGATCAGAGCCAGTGCTAGCCCCAGTAGTGTCATCACCTAGTACAATACCACCTTGGTCATTTGAGGCAACATTCGTATTAGTTGATGAGCTAGTAACTTTATTTTGGTTATTATAATATAGTCCACCACTAATAATTATCAATAATATTATAATTGGGAAGATATATTTGATATCATTTTTGCCCATATAAACTCCAATTTACTTTTAATCAATAGTATTAATTTGATTATATCTAATTAATAAGAAAATGCAAGAATTATTTAGATTTGATACTCTAGTAAATGTATTGACATAAATCTGTAGTGGTGCTAAACTCAACCTAGATTGTTTAGCTCCTTGAAAAAGGTTTATCGATATATGGGTTTGCCCTAAATATTATCAAAGGATGGTGTATTATTTATGGGGACAACTTTTGAGATGACAGAAGAATTCAGGCAAAGACGTACACAAAACTGGATGATCATTGGATTCTTGTATGCACTCTTCTACATGACGCGCTACAATAATGCAGCCGCAATGCCGCAAATCATGAATTGGTTTGGCTGGACCAAATCAGATCTTGGAATATTCGAAACAGTTTTGCCGCTGATTTATGGTTTGTCAGTCCTTTTTAACGGCCCCCTCGGCGACAAAATTGGTGGAAAAAAATTGTTCTTGATTGGTAGTATTGGAGTTTTCTTGATGAATATGTGCATGGGAGTATGCACGTTATTAGTTACCACCCCTGCAATCATAACAGGTATGGGAACTGCCAGACATGTAGTTGAACAAGCTGCATTACTTTATGGATTTTCACACAGCAATCTGATTATCTTAATGGCGATCATCTGGGGAATCAATGGGTATTTTCAATCAATGGGCGCAATTGCCATTGTCAAAGTAAATTCTCGTTGGTTTCACAAACTGGAACGTGGCAAGTTTACTGGCATTTTTGGCATCCTTATACGATGCGGATTAATTCTAGCTTTCTCAGGCGTGCCAATTATTGCCAAATCTTTACCATTGTATTGCGTGTGGTTTATACCTGCTGCCGGGGTGGCTATAGTTGCCATACTTGTTAGCATATTCGTGGAAAATTCACCATCTGATGTTGGTTATCAAGGTTTTGCAACCGGTGACGAAGAAAATACTGACGATAATTCTGTTTCACTCCGCGACGTCCTGAGTAAAATACTAGCTAACAAAATGACGTGGTTCGTGCTACTTGCGTCAGTTATGATTGGCTTTGTAAGACGCGGTACAATTGATGTTTGGTTTACTACCTACTTCAACGAAGTTTATACAGGACAAGTTGCAGCTTACCAAGTGGCTGCATGGGGTATTGCTTTACTAGGCATCGCTGGCGGTTTTGTTCTTGGTATTTCATCAGACAAGATCTTTAAAGGTCGTCGTGCACCTGTCATTTGCATTGGTTTTATCGGTATGGTTGTGATGCTTGGAATCGGTGGATTATCACATCACGCCAACTTTGGTCCATATGCTATGGCTATTTCACTCGCATGTTTGTCATTCTTTGTCAACGGCTCACACGGAATCATAGGTGGCGCAGTGACCATGGATCTTGGTGGGAAGAAAGCTACTGCAACTGCCACAGGTTTGTTTGACGGAGCGCAGTATTTAGTCGCAGGCCCGATGACAGGAGTGGTGATGGGTAAATTACTCGAGAAATACGGCTGGGGATTTTGGCAGTGGGGTTTGATACCCTTTGCGGTAGTAGGAGTGATAGCAATGGCGTTTTTGTGGAACCAAACACCAAAAGATAAAAACGCTGGTCATTAAGACCTTAGAATAAAATCAATTTTTGACGCTAATGTGGATGTGCAAGTAAGCATATCCACATTTTTTATTTTTTTGCCAATTTTTTTGCCGAGCAGATCCCTTAAAAAATATTAGCGAGTAATAAAATATTTGCTAATTTTGAATACCTTGACAATTATGAACATATGTTCTATATTATAAATAGAAAGGATTTTTATGAGAGGCAGACCAAAAAGAAAAAGATTAATTAGTTTTTTTCCAGAAATAACCTACTTCAAACCAGCAGGTATTCCCTTACGTAATTTAAGCGAGGAAGTTTTAACATTAGATGAAGTTGAAGCAATTAGATTATATGATTTAGAAGATCTTGATCAAGAACAAGCAGCTTGTAAAATGGATATTTCTCGCATAACTTTTTTAAGAATTATCCACGAGGCACATAAAAAAATAGGTCGATGCCTTGTTTACTCAAAAGCGATTAGAATGAGGGGAGGTGATATAATTATGCCAAAACAAGATGGAACCGGTCCAATGGGGCTTGGGCCAAGAACTGGGAGACGTGGAGGCCGTGGTCGAAAACTAGTTAACCAGTCACAAGGATTAGGTGGAAGCACAGAATGCGTTTGTCCAAATTGTGGTGAAAAAATTCCACATATCAAAGGAGTGCCTTGTACCGAGACAAAATGTCCAAAATGCGAGACTCCAATGAGAGGAATTTTTTGTCAATAAAAAAACAAGCTTGACCATAATGATTAGGACAGTAGCAGATTTTTTTCTGTTATTGTTCTACTTTGATGATATAATAGAAATAAGATGTCATATACAATTTTATTAATTAGTTCGCTGTCTATATTTTCCACTATTATTGGGGTTTTTTGGGCTAAAAATTGTGCGGATCGACCAAAAATAGTTGCCGGAGCAGTTGGGTTTTCTGTAGCCATAATGCTTTACCTGAGTATATTTGAATTATTTATTATGCCAATGCAATTATTGTCTTGGCATAATGTTATATTTTGGTTTTTAATTGGCGTGATTGTTGTTGCAATAATTGATTGGATACTGCCCCACATTCATCATCACGATACAAAAAATACAAAACAAAACTCCTTGGCTACTATGGCGTTGCTTATTGCCATCGGTATGGTGATTCATGATTTCCCCGAAGGATTTGCAATCTCCGGAACATACTTAAACAATTCAAATTGGGGTTGGCTTGTTGGTCTGGGAGTAGCTATTCACAATATTCCAGAAGAATTTGCTATGGCCTTACCACTTATTATTACTGGGCAAAAGAAAACTTTATTGATTTTGGCTATTTTTTCTGCTTTAGCCGAACCCTTGGGGGCACTTTTAGGAATTAGTGCAGGAGAATCATTTGTTAATTGGCTTTTACCAATGACAATATTTGCTGGCGGAGCAATGTTCTTTATAGCTATCAGCGAGCTAACGCCTTTTGGTTTAAGAATAAAACACTTTGGAAGTTTTATCATAGGAACTATTATTGGGTTCATCTCGTTCGGGATTCTTGCAAGTTTGTTTTAGTAAACTTCCACAGGATTATGTCTACCGCTTCTTTTCAATTTAAGTTTCTACCGCTCGACATTGTCATGACTTTTTTTATCCCCAAACCTACATTTTTGATATAATTTAGTTTTATTGTTAACAACTTTATTAATGTGTTATAATAAATTTAGTAAAAATTATAAAATAATCAATATTTAATAATTTAGTGTTTAATCCAGCACTAAAAGGAGGAGCATGAGCATTAAAGAAATGTTACTAGGAATTGTTTCGGGGACTGGCGAAGCTGGAAAATCTGTAGTTTCTGCTAGTCACGATATTATCAAAGAAGGGACAGGAACAGTTGGGGATTTAATTCATTCTGCTTTTGAAATTGCCAAAGAAACTGGTAAAGATGCTACCGAATTAGTAAGTGAAGTTGTGATTGGTGCTATTAACGCTACTAAAGAAGGCGCTAATGTTAGTCAAGATGCTGTAACTGATGTAATCACTACTGCGGAAAAAGCAGCTGGTGAAATTACTGAAGAAGGTGGCGAAGCTGTAAGAAAAGGAATCGCTAAAGCTAAAGAAATAGTCAAGGAACCTCTAAAATAACTAGATTAGGTGATCTTTCTAACAAAAAAATACTGACCTAAAAAATCAGTATTTTTTGTTATGTATAGTAATATTTTCTAAGTTTAGCGTGATGTATGATGTGATGGGAAACGATCCCCAAATAAGGTAAGTTTATTATACAGCGAACTTGGGCAGAATACGTATGATAGACAAAAAAGATACAATAAACTCGTTGTTGATCCTATAATACAAAATTCATTGATAAGAATGATATACAAGCGATAGGAAATTTGTTGGCTTAATGGTAAAAACGTGCACCTACCCTTAACCTGATTGTGATATAATTGAACCAGTAAAATAATGGTTGTTTAGAAAGGATTGTAAACATGACTAAAAAAACTGTCCAAAGTGTGGATCAAATCATTGCGTAAAAAAGGGTAAAAGCATTAGGTCTGGTAAACTTCAAAGATACTTTTGTAAGAATTGCAGTAATTACTTTCAATCTGTAAAACGTCCAGACAAACTAATCCAAATAATCTGGGATAAGTACACTAATAAAAGGCAAACATTAAAAGATTTAGCTTACGAGCATGGCAGATGCATTAGGTGGATACGTCAACAAATTAATAAAGCGAAAAATACTACTAAGAAAATCAATCCCAGTGGATTAGTAATTGTAGCAGATGTCACCTTCTTTAACAGGTTTTATGGCTTCATCGTATTTAGATCGCCTAAACTAAAAAAGAACCTGTATTTTAAACAGATTCCCTATGAGACTATCCTAGAATATCATCTAGGTAGAGAAGCAATTGAAAAACAAGGATTTACTGTTTCGGCAGTAGTATTAGATGGCAGACCTGGAGTGAGAAATCTGTTTTCAGATGTCCCAGTCCAGATGTGTCATTTTCATCAAAAACAAATTATCCAAAGATATTTAACCTGTAATCCCAAATTAGAAGCGGGAATTCAATTAAAACAAATTTCAGATACATTAACCTTAACTAACGAAAAAGAGTTTATCAATAAACTAATGGGGAGGGATGGGGACGCTCCCCAAATAAGGTGAGTTTTGCAATAAGACTTAATATCTAATATAATACAAGCATGCCAAGACATCCAAGATTCTTACCACCAGACAATTACTATCATATTATGAATAGGGGCAACAATCATATGCCCATATTCATTTGCGATAATGATTATCTTTACTATCTTAATAAACTTTCTGAGCTAAAACTCGAGCATCCCTTTGAACTTTACCATTATTGTTTGATGGGAACTCACCTACATTTACTAGTAAAAATCAATAAAGAATCCGATTTTTCAAACTTTTCCAAGCGCCTAAACCTTAGCTATTCATCATATTTTCAAAGAAACTATGGATCAACTGGTCACTTTTGGCAAGGTAGATTTAAGAGTCAACTTATTAGTAATGATTCATATTTTATACAATGTGGTAAATATATCGAGTTTAACCCGGCTAAGGCTGGAATTGTGGAAAAACCAGAAAAATACTCTTGGTCATCCTACAGATATTACGCATTAGGCGAACCAAACTCACTAATCACTGAAAATATTTTCTACAGAGAACTTGGGCAGAGTGCAGATGAGAGACAAAAAAAATACAAAGAACTTGTTGTCAGTCCTACAATGGAAGAATTTATTGACAAGAATGATATACAAGCGATAGGAAATAATAAATTTGTTTACAGTGTTAAGCGACGGGCCAAGTACCATGAGATTCACAAAAATACTTCTTATCGCAAAAGATTAGGTTAAATGGGGAGCGTCCCTTTGCTCCTCCCTTTGCTCCCTTTGCTCCTCCCTTTGCTCCCTTTGCTCCTCCCTTTGCTCCACTATTCTGTGAGCTCAATAGTGTTAGGACTGTTAGGGGACGGTTCTCTTTTAACCTGATGATTGATAATTCATT
>CAZXAY010000030.1:0-12556 GCA_964638435.1 uncultured Candidatus Saccharibacteria bacterium
GTTCAATTATATCACACTTCAGGTTAAGCTAGACCCCCAAAAAGACCATTAAGCCACAATGTGCTTCATATTGATTATGATCAATTAGGCCGTGGTTGCCCCCTATGTGATTCATACGCCTCTGACAATGGAATGAATAAATTTATTGATCGTATTAGAAAGATCCAAGGTCTCTTCATTGGTATTAGTATGGTGATTATTCACATCAAACAACATATCAATGGGACACCATACAGCATAATTATTCTTTCTAATAACATGGATGATTCAAATTATTGGAATAACTGGGATTGGGTTAAATGTACATATTTACCTTCAATTGAGGGGAAAGTTGAATGGTCGTTCGATCCAATGCCTCCAAGTTAGGCCAGCTTAGCCCCGCCGAAAGGCGGGGTTTTCTTGTCCTTCAAGGACAACCCTGAGTAAAATCGAACGGGTTTAACTAAATTTGAGTTTAATAATTGAAAATAATAGTTTTAAGCTATCAGAGTATTTTATCAACAAAAAAATGAGGTGTTACGATCGGAATACTTTTGTACTTTCCGAGTTGTAATAAATGGTTATCGCCGGAAATTATCCAATCGGCTCTGGAGAATTCTGCCAGAGCGAGAATTTGGTTATCAAAAGGATCACTAATAATAATTTTGGGAATATCTTTAGGTCTAAGCAATATAAAATTATTTTTTATTAATTTTTGAATTTTTACTAATTGATTGTTGGAATATTTAAATTTTTCTTGAAGTACACCTAACAATTCTTTAATTAATACTGGTGAAATATATCCTTGAGCGATTTTTCCGATAATGATTAATCCAAAAATAATCCTCGGTTTGCCACCGAAAATTATGGCTGAAATTAAGATATTAGTGTCTAAAACTAATTTCATTTATTTTTTCGGTAGTCCTCTATGGCTTGGTTAAGATTTCCAGTAGTTATTTTCTCTTTTTTTGCTTGTTGTTGGCCATAAGAATAAACAGCAGAAAGGTCTTTTTTGGAGAGAATATAGCTTCTCAAGGCCTCTCGAAATAATTCGCTTCTATTGCGGTATTCTTGCTGAGCAAGTTCTTCAGCGGCATCAAGTAACTGACTGGGAATAGAGATATTGATTACTTTAGTTTTCATATATATCCTTTCACTAAATATTATATAAAAATTAGGTAAGTGTTGTCAAGTCTCCCCAATTATCTCCAACCTTAATATCAACCAATATCGGAACCTTGAGTTTAACCACATTTTCCATCACATCTCTAACAACTTTTGCTACATCCTGAATTTGATCTTCTTTAACTTCAAAAATTAATTCATCATGAATTTGCAAAATCAGCTTCGCTGATTTTGAAGAATCTAGTATTTGGAATCTAGTATTAAGTATTTTTGATTTTGAATTTATACTAGATACTTGCTTCTGGATACTAGCTTCTGCTTGAAATTTCTTAAAAATTTCAAGCATTGCCAACTTGATAATATCCGCAGCAGTACCTTGGAACGGAGTATTAACTGCCGCTCGCTCGCCGAAGTTGCGGATGCTGGCTATTGGTGAATGCAATTCAGGAATTTCACGTTTGTATCCCATTAATGTCTCAACATACCCCTTACCCCTTGCACCTTGTATTACCTCGTCTATATATAGCTTAAGTTTAGGGAAGGCCAAATAATATTTATCAATTAATAATTGTGCCTCCTCTTGAGGAATACCCACACTGGCAGCTAATCCGTATGAGCTCACTCCATATAAAATGCTAAAATTAACAATTTTTGCCGTACGACGGTCAACACCTAATTCTTCAGCAGTTGTTCTATGTATATCGCCACCTCTAGCGAATACTTCAATCATCGTTGGGTCATTTGAAAAGTGTGCGGCGATACGTAATTCTATTTGTGAATAATCTGCTGCCAATAATTTATAACCTTTTTCGGCTTTGAAGGCTTTTCTAACTTCAGTACCATACGCAGGCCTGCCCTCCGTAGCCTTGGCAGAGGAGGGAATATTTTGTAAATTTGGATTTTTACTCGATAATCTACCAGTAACCGTATCCACCGCGTAGGTGGTATGAATTCTACCGTCAGCACCAATCAGTCGTGGTAATGGATCAAGATAGGTGTTTTTAAGTTTTGCCAGTTCTCGATATTCCAAAATCAATGGCACAACTTTATGCATGTGTTTAAGTTTTTCTAAACTCTCAGCATCAGTTGATAGATGAGTTTTTTTGCGTCTGATTCCCCTGCCATTATACTTAATTCCTAATTCCCGATACAAGATACTTGCCAGCTGACTAGGAGAATTTAAATTAAACTCGTGACCCACAATATTATAAATTCTCTCTTCAATCTCAACAATCTGCAAACCAATTTTCTCATTAAACTTGGCCAAAAACCCAAAATCAACATAAACCCCAGTTTTCTCCATCTCGCGGAGGACTGGCAATAACAACTCATTAATTTGATAACTGTTTAGTTTATTCATAAAGTTTTTCACTTGCCCCGTATACGACGCACTGTCATAATACGATGTAATCGATTTGACAGTAAGGAATTATACTGGGGTTTATCTCGTAAGAATTTAATTGCTTCATGGTTTTTTTGTTTAAATGTTTAAATGTTATATGTTACATGATCTATATCTTAATTGTATATAGTATTTTGTATTTTGCAATATATTATACAAATATACGATCTATTCTTGTTGCATGATTCATGTTACATGCTATGTGTTATGTGATACGTGACCCACCCTTGACAAAAACCTAACTATGTTCTATAATTAGTATGTAATTAATACTAAAAGTGGAATATGAATACAAATCTTTTTAAACAATTTGAGGACATTCCTTATTTTAGCAAAGCAGATTTGCGCCTTGTTTATAATTATTCAGAAAACGCCCTAAACGAACAAATTAAACGAGCTTTAAAGAATCAGATAATTATCCAACTGAAAAAAGGACTCTACACAACAACCCTATATTGGCTTAAGGAGCCGAATAAAGATTCATTTTTAGAATTTATCGCCTCTCGCCTGCGTTACCCATCATATTTAAGTTTGGAATATATTTTATCAAAAAACAACTTGTTAACCGAAGCTACCTATCCTATAACCTCCATTACTATTAAAAGTGGTCGCTCATATCAAAACAGTATGGCTAGCTTTAATTATTCATCAATAAAAGAAGGCTTGTTTACTGGTTTTATCGAAAAAAAATATCTTAAAAATAATTATTATGCTGCCACACCTGCTAAAGCACTTTTTGATTGGTTATACCTAAAAAATAACATGTCTCAAAATTTAAAAAAGGAAATTATTGAGGAATTACGAATTAATTGGAATAATTTTAGCAAAAGTGATTTTAAAGAATTTAAAAAGTATGTTAATTTATCAAAAAACTTCAAAGTGGCTAAAATTGCCAAAATCCTAAAGGAGAACATTTATGTTAACTAAAAACTTAAAATCAGTAGTAGAAGAATCAAAAAGAAAAAATCTAACCAAGAGCTTAACAATCAATTTGTTAAAAGAAACATTGCAGTACTACACGCTAAATTATATTTATTCCAGTAATTATGGGAAAAAACTACTTTTTACAGGCGGAACCTGCCTTAGAATTTGCTACAACTTAAACCGTCTAAGTGAAGATTTAGATTTTGACGAGGTTGAACCAATAAATAAGCAACAACTTACCGATGATTTACTTAAATATTTCCGGGCTGATTGGCAATATAAACAAATTGAGGCAAATATTTCTGGCACTAACGAAAAAATTTATCTTAAATTCCCAATACTAGACGAGCTTGGGCTGGTAAATAATATTAGTGATATGAAAAAGTTATTTATTAAGGTAGAAATTGCCACCAACCCATCAAAAAAATATCTAACTGATATAACCCCAATTTCCCTGTATGGATTTAATTTTTTAGTGCGATCTTATGATTTACCAACCTTAATGGCTAACAAAATCAATGCACTATTAAATAGAACTTGGCAAAAAGGCAACAGCAAAATTACTTTTAAAGGCCGCGATTACTACGATTTACTATGGTTTTTACAAAATGGTGTTAAGCCTAATATGGATCGACTAAAAGATCTAACTGGAATTTCTAGTAAAAAGGAATTAACAAGTAGATTAGAACAGAATATAAACAAAATTAATCCAAGTTATCTTAAAGAAGATTTAATAAACCTCTTTGAAGATCAAAAATATATTCAAGATATAATCAATAACTACCCATTTTTAATTAATAAATATTTGAAGAAAATGTAAATGATTTTATGCTAAAATGCTTAAATGTTTCAATGTTTATATGATTTCATGATACGTGCTACGTGATATATGTTATATGTTATATGATTAAATGATTTTATGCTACATGTTATTTGCTACATGCTATGTGTTATATGTTATATGTCACATGCACCCTCGCTTGCTATCTAGTATACGATTTGTTATAAATAAATTAGACTTTAATAGACTTATTACGTAACAAGTCTAATGATCTCTAAGGAGGAAGATGCCATTAACTGAATCCGGAATAGGTTTTAACCCAAAAATTATTGAAGAAATTGAAAAAGATTTAAGAATAAAAAGAGAGGCACCTCTCCCTAGTTTTGGTCATCCTATAGAGATGATGGAAAAACCTAATTTGGAAGATAAACCTGACTTTCAATTCTTAAAAAAAGTCAATATACCCAGAAATAGTTTTCTTTATTTTAATAATGTTAATTATTTTTTATCTGGTATGGCCAACAAAACTGTTGACCTGTATCAAATTTCTAACAATTTATTAGGTGCAATGATAGACGAACAATTAAAAGCTGTATTTGCTAAAAAAGATTACGAGCAATGCAAAAAAATGCATATTGGCACCCCTAGCAATAAATGGCGTTTAGTAAACTTAAACATGGAATTAACTGATATAGTTGATTTATCAAAAACAACGCTTAACGGATTATTAGATCAAAGAAAAATCACTCATGAACAATATAATACTATTGTTGAATTCCAACACTCTGGCCAGGAAGTCGCCAAACGTAAATTATTGGATAAAATCTACCAAACTCAAGAACAAGACCCATCTCCATTATTGGCTAAAGAAATTACTGATTTTTTGATTATATCCAAAGATAAAGGATTTCCTATCGAAGATCTTAAGCAATTTGCCGATAATCTACCCAATTATAACAAATTAAGAGATCAAGATTTAGCTATCTTAGAACAAAATGGTTTAATTGAGCGCAAAATACATAATGGTAAACAAATTATTGTTGCTGATTTAGATAAAATTAAAGATATTAGCATTCACAGTATATTGAAAATAGGCGGTGGAACACAAACAAACAAAAATATCTCTATTTATAATTCTCAATATTATGGCAGGGGTAATCAATTATTAACCATATCATACTTATTTTTGGATGGCATAGTTTCTCAGAAGGATTACCAAAAAGCGCTCGACAGAGGTAATGACCCTAAACCTATACCATTATTTTATTACCCAAAAAATTTATCCGATGCTATCGATCCAGAAAAAATTAAAAAATCCAAATTTTATTTTGGTTTTTGGGAGCTTTCTCGAAACATGTCAACTCAGTCAATGAGCAAAATATTCGATCCGGAGCAAAATATCAATCCCAGTGAAGCAGCTTTTATCTGTTTAATTTTTCACCCCAAATACGGTAATGGTCGCAGAAATAAACAAGGCAAATTAGAAATTTTTAACATAAAGAATGGTGAGTATCAACTGTTCTCATTTAATTATTTATCAAAACAGTTTCATGTACTACAAAGGGAATTAATGCAAGGAATCCAATTTGTTCACGAACATTGTAGAAATTTATTAAATCACAGGGTAATTCGATTGGAGGACTTTAATGTATCCCAAAAAGAAACAAAAAAAATGTTTAGACGAGACGCAAAGATTTCGCCAAGTGGAGATTTTGTGTTAGATAGGGTTAAATATTATGTTAAAAGAGATTCATATCTACATATTAATGCGTTAGCTACAAAAATTAATGATACTCTTGGTTGCGTATATGATATTAATACTTGTCAAATTCTCTATACCTTCCCCTTACAAAAGACCGAGGAACTTGAGAAAGACCCTATTAAATATTCAAATTCATATGGCAAAAGTATAAAAAGCTCAAAAGTTTATGGTTTAGGAAAGGAATTATCCAAAGTTGAGAAATTTGATGAATCAGAGTTTTTAAAGCAAAAATCAGATGAAACGTTTCAAGAATATAATCAAAGAGTTAGGGATTATAAATACCTTAAACTCGAACTTGATTTAATTAAGGCCACCAAGGATCAAAATTTGCTATTCTCTTTCCGAGAAATTTCTCCCGATATCAAAACTTTAATTAAAAATGATCCTGATAACCTGCGCGAACTTGGTATAGAAAGGTTAATTAGATTTACCCATAAATTTGGCAAGTCAGGGTTTGAATTATTATCTGTCCTTGAACATCTCGGTAAACAAGGCCGCATATTATTATCAATGGTAGAAAAACTTAATAATACTCAATCCGCCAAGGAATTTATCGATAAATTACACAATTCAATTTTTATATCATTTTTAGATCTTAATAAAATTGTTGCTACGGTTAGCAATAATAATCTGACATTAGATCAAAATATTGCTACTAAGTTATCACAGTTTATTGAATTCAGTTGTATTGAGTTTGATCGAAACCAAAATACTACCATTGACGATATAAATTCAAAAATACAAATTGCCAAACATCCATTTGATCTGGATCATATTTCAGATTCGATGACAGAAAAAACTGCTCAATTATTAAGTAATCATTATGGAGCAGAAACCGCCAAGGATTTACTCGACCAATTGCATCAAAATCTAGATACTGATACTGGTTTAAAAGATAAAATTAATCAATTAATAGTATACATCAACCCCGAAGCCCCCCAAGAAGTTTTACACGATTTACGACAATTATACGAAAAAATCAGGTTCGAAAAATATAAACTTAATGAGCAAATGCTAAAAAATGAAATTGGTTTACTTCAAAAAAACTTATTGGGCAATCCTAAAACTACAGGTAGTGTTATAGATTCTGGTTGTGGCACTGGTAGGTTTTTAATCCCATTAAATAAAATAGGTTATGACATTAGTGGGATCGACTATACTCAAAGACATGTTGATTTGCTAAATCATCAATACCCTAATATTAAGGTCGAACAAGGCGATTGGACAAATTTATCAAATGTCGCCACTAACAGTTTTAATGAATATATATGTATGGGTAGAAATATTCTACATGAATATCAAACGCACCGCCAACATAAATTGTTCTCAGAAGCCAATAGGGTACTTAAAAAAGGTGGCAAATTAATATTTGATATTCCAAATTGTGAAAAAGGTCATTATAAACAACTAATCGGGATGTACACACAAACTATGCACCGTCGCGGTATTACTAATTTTAGGCCCGGAACTATTTATGACAGCCCTGATGGAATCAACTTTTTAACCAGATATGTATATTCGCATGATGATATTGTTGATTTAGCTCAAAGCAATGGTTTTAAAATTGTAAAAATTGAAAAACAAGTTCTAGAAAACGGCCACGGGGATGAGAATATCTATTATGTGTTAGAAAAGGTTGCAAATGTAGAATAATCAAGCATGTTTTAAATTAAACCGACCCAGTTAAGTTCAAAAAAAGCTTTCATGGTTTGATAAACTGCTTTACTCTCAATAATAAAAGCCACCATTTCATCCTTTTTAAATGATATGAATGCTACTCTATTACCTCCGTATATATCAATTTCCATCTCAAATGGATATTGTTGATCCGATACTAGCCTGGTTTCTCTTAACTCAAACTGATCTCTTTGTTGATATGATTCAGCTGTACTTGATCTGGAAGCAACAACACTCGCCTTTATACCCATCCTGATTCTTTTGTGAACATAGACAGACTTAAGCCACTTAGCTAAATCCGGGTGTGGGTCAGATGGAGAAATTAGTGCTTTAATACCAGTTTCTTGCGTTTGGGCGTCTAAGGTATCTAAATATGCTTGTTTTATACCCTCTATCCCCTCAAAATACCTTACTCCAGGCTTATTTGATACCAATGTGAATCTGGATAATATCTCTGGTAAAAACATATCCAACTCTTTTTTAGTATCCTCTATACCCTTAACTCTATTATCCAAATAATCTTTTAAATAATTAGGATGCTCCAGCTTAAAAAACTTTTTTTTATTTTTGCTAAACTCCTCGATTAGTCCCTTCTTCTTTAAATCATAAATTTTATTATAACAATCTCCCCGCTTAAGTGCGGTTTTTTTAATTAATTCGCCTGCCGAAAGCTCCCCGCTCTCAAGAAGTATTTGATAAACTTTTACCTCACCGTCGGTTAATCCTAGGTTCTTTAATATGTCGAGTTGCATCTTGAATCCTTGTATTTTGTATAGTTGTATAATTGTATATTGCATTAGGCAAAATATTATATACGATATACCATATACTAACTATTTTTAACAATAATTTTTAAGTTTTGAACTTTTAATCATACCTTTTAATAACTTATTAACTGTTATACACTGATCAAACATCTTGCCAAACTCGATATCACTAATATATCCTAAATCTTTCGCTATAATTATTTGATTTTGTACCTCAGTTACTGAGCCAAGTGATATAAAATAAAATTGAATTTTTTCCTTAAGTGAATTCCGGCTAAAACCTTCGGCAATATTAGATGTTATAGACACTGCAGCCCTCCTAACTTGATTTGTTAAACCAAATAGCTCCTCTTTGGGAAATGTTTTTGTTACTCTGTATATATTTAAAACTAACTCATGACCCAATTTCCAGGAATTTAAATCCATAAAATTTCTAATTTTATTATCCATTTGTCCTCCTTTGCATTATACAACTATACTATATACAATATACATTCTTGTCAAAGATACTTGACAAATGTGAAGATTTGTGTTACAATGTTATGTTGAACAATTAAGAATGTTTATTTACAACTCATCGCCATACAATATACATTATACCATATACACTAAACATATTCACTATACTATATACAGTATCCACGCGTCAAGTTTTTGTTACATGTTACGTGCTACATGATACGTGAATACTATCACAAACACTTGACAAAATGTAAATAGTATGCTATAATTGGATGTTAACAATAAAATAACTGAGTAACGCGAATAACAACGAATAGATGAACGAATTAAAGCGAATCTTATAGAGAAAGAATAGATATTACCCTGTATACAATATACAAAATACTATATACATAATATCTGCTCTGTCCCTACAAGGACACCTTATCCCCCGAAGGACATCGGGGATGTACACAACAATAACAATAGACGGGTCAAATTATCAAATATCAGGAGTATTAGATAATTCGAAGCCACGTTTTAAGATATAATCATCTTAAAGGCGGGTCAGAATCCCTGATAGAAACCTTTTCTTGCTTACTGGATTACATCCAGTCACGCAAAAGCAGGCTCTACAGGGCAAGTACTTCTGACCCGCCTTTTGTAAGTCTAACTTGTTACATGTTATGTGTTACAGGTTACATGAATTCGGTAACAGGTACACTCACAGCTTATGCCTAGAGTTACTACCTGATTAAGTCAAGTAGATTAGTAATTAAGCACCCCAGAGCCTCAGGAGGGTTCGAAAGACACTTAGTTAATAACTATTAGACCTGCCAAAGCTGGTTTCTCCAGCTTCCCCTACTTATTCGTAATTCGTACTTCGCTTTATTAGTAATTAGTAGAAAACTGTAATCAGTTAGGGAAATTGGAGAAATCCAAACGTACATTGAAAATCACATTTCACATAGCACACATCACATAACACAAGTCACGTAGCACATAACATATATCAATTCAATTTGCTACATGCTACGTGATACATGATACATGCTACGTGATACATGATACATGCTACGTGATACATGATCTTCTAACCTCAAGCCTTCTTGGAGGAGCCATTATCCAGCAACCTATGACTAACGTCTAGGATAACAAAAAGATAATCCTTCAGGACTCTGGTTGGACCTGTCCGCCAAAGCATCTCGGATAAAACGCGAATGAATAATTCGATGTGAAATACCGAGAGCGACGGTGGATCAACAATAATTTAATCTGCAAATCGCTGTACATAATATTTAATTTAATCAGATGTACATTAAATAGATTACTAGCAGATTACTTGTCCCTTGAAGCTTAATAGCGTAAGGGAAGGAAAAGTGTTGCTTTAAAGGATCGCATCAGGAGTGCAAACTTTGAAGGCACCTATAAAGCAACCTTTTCCTTGAAAAAGGAAATAATTGTTACATGTTATATGTTACATGCTACATGATCTTTAATAATCTGATGCCCGTTTGGAGCCATATCCAAACACCTACATATGGTTAAATCGTTACTACTTTATTGTAAAGTTGTAGCCAAGTTTAGGATGTGTAGTGAGTGAGCGCGAAGAACAAAACATGTATTTTGTATATCGTATATAGTATTTTGCCTAGTGCAACATACAATTATACAACTATACAATATACAAATTGTCTTTCCGTTTGCTCAAAAATCCTCCTTTACCCCGCTTAGGCGGGGAAAGACAACCGTGATTCGATGGAATTCGTTCCATCGAATCCGGATGTCTTGCAAGGCATCATAATTATCTCATGTTACATGTTATCCCAGTAGTAGAGTTTACTCACTACGGGACGAGTGTGATACATGATATATGATTATCTGATTCCGGATGCCTTAAAAGCATCAATGCATTTTGTCCGCGTATTACATGATATATGTTATGTGATACATGTTACATGATGCACAAACCAAGGTGAGCTATTTTTCAGGAGATAATAGCTAACTCTTAGTATTTGTACAAAAACTAAGAGTATGCAATCCATAATTTTTGATTCATGATATATGATATATGATTAATGATTTTGGGCTCCATACTCACCAAAAATACAGTAGCTAGTATTAAGAATTAAGTATTAAGTATGAAAATACTAAATACTATATACAAGATACTAAATACTGAAACCAACCCGGCACCTTACCATGATACTAAATTAAGCACTTAGTCCCTCGGGTAAGTATGATTAGCAAGATTGATTGGTGGTTTCGGGAGTTGCGACAGACGTATCTGTCAAAAACGAACAAAAATATCATCTCGTATAGATGATATTTTACCGAGACAAGCCAGCTTTCAACCTAATCGCGCCAACAAATCTGTATTATGTATATCGTATATAGTATTTTGCCTAGTGCAATATACAACTATACATTATACAAGATACTAAACAACTACGGATTCGACGAACCGTGCCCCGTACTGAAAATTTATTTTCTAGTACTTGGGGTAAGCACTCGCCGGATTCTAGTTGTTTATTTAAAATTGGAGGTCAAAATCTATCTGTTAACACCTACTTCAGATTCGAGTACATTAACGCGTTTTTCCAGTGCATGAAGTTCAAAACGATAGGCAGCTTGATCTTGTCTGAGTTCAATGCGATCAAATCTGCCACTCAATTCTGCAAAATCTTGCTTAGTAGCACATTGATCAAATCCCTTTTTGATCATTACTGCGAGGTTATCAATCTTAGAATCAACTGATTTAAGAATATTCGATTCTTGTTGACCAAGTTTTTGATCTATATTCTTGTTTATTCTTGATTCTAAACTACCAAGTTTCTGATCAAATTTCTTGTCTAAACTATCAATTTTATTGTCAGTATTAGCGTTTATTCTTGATTCCAAGCTACCAAGTTTTTGATCAAATTTTTCTTCAAACGAAACAAATTTTTTATCAAATTTTGAATCCTGCTCATTAAAACGTTTATCTATACCAATAAACTGTTTATCCACAGTATCAAAACGTTTATCCACATAACCAATAATACGTTTTTCTTGACCGTCAAATAAATCTTTTAATTGTTTAATTTCTTCTTTGTCAAAAGCCATAATCCCTCCAATGTTATATGTTACATGTTATATGTTACATGCTCAACAATCTAATTTAATTATAAACCATCACTATTTAATGTCAAATTAAACCTGAATATTTTAGCCAACAGTGATTTAATTATGTTACTTGCCTGCCTCGAGTATTTTCGAGAGGTTACGTGATATGTGATACATGATTATATTCTGTTGTCCAAAACCCCAGTATAAATCTTTTCTGACTTATTGAATTACATTCAATCACGTCAGAAGCAGATTATACGGGGCAAGACATCCGGAGAGTAGTTCTCGCCGTGCGCCTTTAGGTGGGCCATTCTCGATGCAAATCGGGATAAATCCTTCGCCAACCGGCAAAAGGAAACTGATTTAACTCGCCCGTCAGCGTATGACCGCAAGTTAGCGTATAACCGTGGTGAACCCACGCAAAAAAGCCTCGATTAGAGATTGCGCTAAAAATCATGCGCGGTCTCAAAAAAAGGAGGTGTCGTCTAATGACGTACACCTATGCAACACTCGACCCCCGCCCCGAAGACAAGGTGCCCCAGGCCGCAGAGGCCAATGCCAAAATCTTCGGGCTCGGTTCCGTCTACGGG
>CAZXAY010000031.1:0-11562 GCA_964638435.1 uncultured Candidatus Saccharibacteria bacterium
ATTTGGCTGTGGTTCGACTTTGCTCACCATCCTGAGCCTGTCGAAGGACAAACTTTATTAATCTTCTCTGCTTATCAGACCTGATAGGCATCGTCGTTTACTAAAGTTTTTGCTCGAATATGATTAATTTTCTTTAATCCCATTTATCCCTAATAACACGCTATAGCGTACTAAATGGGATATGAATTATTAATAACTCTTTCCTTGCCAACTGAATCATATTTTGATAAATTGGTTGTATACAAGGTTAACAATAGTTAATAGTGGTTAACACGAGTTAATATTAGTTATGATTATAAATATGTAACAGTTATTAACCTTTATTAACTATTATTAACTGTAATTAACTTTTTATACTATGTTCAACAAATTATTAGGACTATTTTCGCAAGACATTGGCATTGACCTGGGAACGGCCAATACTTTGGTTTATGTCCGCGGTAAAGGCATCGTTATTAACGAACCATCGGTTGTGGCTATTAACCAAAAAACTAAACAGGTGCTAGCTATAGGCGAGGATGCTCGCCGTATGGTTGGCAGAACTCCTGGCAATATTGTGGCCATTAGACCGCTAGTTGATGGGGTTATCTCTGATTTTGAAGTTACCGAGCAAATGTTAAAATATTTTATTGGTAAAGTGCATCAAAGTCGTTTTTCTTTATTACCACGTCCCAGAGTAGTTATTGGTATACCATATGGGGTAACCGAGGTAGAGCGTCGCGCGGTAGAAGAAGCTGCTATAAACGCGGGTGCCCGTGAGGTTTATTTAATTGAAGAACCAGTATCAGCCGCTATTGGCGCCAGATTGCCTATTCAGGAAGCTATGGGTTCGATGATTGTGGATATTGGCGGAGGTACTACAGAAGTTGCTGTGATCTCGCTTGGGGGTATTGTAGCCTCGCGATCACTGCGCATTGCTGGTGACGAATTGAATGAGGATATTAAAACTTATGCTCGCGAGCATCTAAATTTACTTTTAGGTGATCGCACTGCCGAGGATATTAAAATCAAGATTGGTTCGGCGCTCCCTATGAAGGATAATCCCAAAACTCCGATGCGCGGCAGGGATTTAGTTACTGGCCTTCCCAAAGAAATTATAGTTTATAACGAGCAAATTCAAAAAGCTATTAGAAAATCAGTAATGCAAATTGTTGATGCTATAAAAACCACTATTGAGGAAACTCCCCCAGAATTAGTGGCAGATATTATGCAAAAAGGTATAATTCTGGCTGGCGGCGGAGCACTTTTAAAAGGATTAGATAAATTAATTACCCAACAAACCGAAACTCAGGTGCATATTGCTGACGACCCACTTACTTGTGTAGTCCGTGGCACGGGGGTAGTTTTAGAGGATCTGGATAACTTACGCGGAGTTCTCTTACCTACGGAATTTAGGAAATAACGTTAATAATTACTAATGCCTAATTGTTCTAATTAATCTAATCAATGCCTAAATCCTAATTTCTAATGACTAATAAAATGCTAAATTTTGAAATTAAAAAATTGGAGGTTTATTTGGAATTAGACATTAGAACTTAGAAATTATTTAGAATAATTAGGTTAATTAGGAATTAGAATAATTTATGTTCAAACATTATAGATTTTTAATTTTAACAACTCTCCTTGCTCTAGTGGCATTGTTTATTTATCCACTTGGAGTTTTGCCTGTTAAAGGCTTTTTTACTAAGATAACTAGTCCCCTGTCTTACGAAATTAGCACTTTTGTGCTTGGTAGTAAAAACTTTTTTCACAACATCAGCCAAATAAATTCGCTTACTAAGATGAATAACGAGTTGCGTGAAGAGAATTTACGCTTGCAATCAACAAACAGTCAGTGTGATGAGATTGCTCACCAAAATCAAATACTTAGCGATCAATTAAATTTATCAAACAATTCTTTTAGTGTTGATCAAATACCAGCTGGGATAATTGGTAAATCACCGTCAGGTTTTATCCAAACTCTCAAAATTAATAAGGGATCACGAGTTGGTGTCCAAAAAGGTAAACCAGTACTCTCCCAAGGGTTTTTGATTGGTGTAGTTACTGATGTTGGAGAAACGTGGTCTGAGGTTTTTTTAGTAAATAATTCTAGGTCTTTAATCCCAGTAATTTTACAAACTTCACGAGGTACGGGGTTACTTAAAGGTGGTTTAGAGGGGTTAATGGTTAAAGATATTCCAGTTGATAGTGAGATTACTATTGGCGAACAAGTTTTAACGAGTGGTCTTGGCGGGGATTTACCGGCAGGAATTCCTGTTGGTTCGGTTTCCAGAATTATCTCCAAAGAATCAGAGATATTCCACCAAGTTGTTGTAAACTCCCCCATAAATGTAAATAAGTTGGAAGTTGTTTTTGTATATAAATAAGTAAAAGTTAATAATAGTTGCTAAAGGTTAATAACAGTTACTATTGGTTACTTATCAATGTAATTATTAATACCTATGAAAATCTTTATTCATATAATTTGTATATTCATTGCAGTCATACTGCAAACCACACTTTTACCACAGATAATGTTATTGGGTGGCATGCCCAATATTGTTTTTTTAGTCACTTTATCTTTAATTTTTATTAATAGAGCTGATGAGGCTATATGGTGGCTAGGTATTGGAGGAATGTTGCTAGAATTTATCTCACCAGTACACTTTGGTTATTACTTTTTCCCATTACTTATAGTCTATTTATTAATTAATTTATTAGTTAAAAGGTTTTTTGCCAACCCCAGCTGGTATATATCAATGATTTTTTTCTTTATTTTTAGCATAATTTTTGATGTAATTTGGCTTGTTTATAACTATTCGATTGATACCTACACAATTATTCTTGCTAATGCAGTGTACAACGTGATTTTGGGGGTAGTAATTTACTATTTTTTTCAATTCTATTATTTTCCTAAAGAAAAGATTAAAATATAACAATCAAGTTTGAAATAAATCAAGAAATTTTTATTTTTTCCCACTTCACTACCAACTTCGCTAAAGCTACGCTGGTCAAGAAAGTTACGAGGGATAAATAATTTTTAACCCGCCTGCCATGACTGTCATGTCGGGCAGGTCAATTTTTAAATGCATCAATTTTAAAACATTTGAATTTGTATAACTAATAAATTATGTTAAATCCTTTTGAAGATTTTCAAAACATGGGCAATATTAACAGGGATTTTGAAGAATACGAATATCCTGTTACTACCCAGTCAAGTGATATCTTAGAAGAACAGAGCGAAAAGCCAAATCTCTGGAGTTTTTATTTTATCTCAATAATTTTGTGTTTAATATTGATGGCTCGATTGCTTGATTTACAAGTTGCCGAGGGAGCTAAGCACCAATTTTTAGCCGAGGGTAACCGTATTCGTAGTAAGAATATTCCTGCTCCAAGAGGTAATATTTATGATCAAAAAGGTCAAATCTTGGCTAAAAATATCGCCTCCTATAACTTAGAAATGTACCCTGCCGACCTCCCACGTGATAAAAATGATAGAGTTAAAATTTATCAGGAAGTCCAAAAATATTCTAACATTGATATCGACGAGTTAGTCAAAAAAGTGGATGAGAGGGGTTTATATTCTCTTGAACCAATAATTCTAAAAGAGAATTTGCCAAGAGATGAGGCGCAAATTCTTGAGATTAGATATCAAAATTTATCAGGTATTGTAATTAACAAAATGCCAATTCGTCAATATGAGATTGTGGCAAATTTATCACACACGCTTGGGTATGTTGGAAAAATTTCCCAATTAGAGTTAGAAGATAATTTAAATTATAAAATTACTGATGATTACGGTAAATCAGGGTTGGAACTAGTTTATGAAAATGATTTAAAAGGTACAAGTGGCCAAGAGCAAGTAGAGGTTGATTCGGTCGGACGCATTCAAAGAATTTTAGCAACTAAACAACCAAGTCCAGGGAATAATTTATACCTCACAATAGATTTAGATTTACAAAAAGAAATGAGTAGGATTTTGACGTCTATGTCAGATCAATTGGGTGGCAGAGAAGCAGTAGCAATTGCCATGAACCCACAAAATAGCGGAATTTTGGGTCTAGTTAATTTACCATCATATAATAATAATATTTTTTCGCAAACAAACTTATCCGAGGAATATAAAAAATTATTAAATGACCCCAATAAACCACTATTAAACCGTGCTATTAGTGGCTTGTATCCGTCTGGTTCAACAATTAAACCAATGATCGCTGCTGCGGGGTTGCAAGAAAAAGTAATTACTTCAAAAACAACTATTAATGATCCCGGTGAGATAAGAATAGGAGAATGGGTTTTTCCAGACTGGAAAAATCATGGTCTAACTGATGTCAAAAAAGCTATAGCCGAAAGTTGCGATGTCTTTTTTTATGCCGTAGGTGGCGGTTGGGATAAAATTAATGGTCTTGGGGTCAAAAGAATTGATGATTATTTAGAAAAATTTGGGTTTGGTAACAAAACAGGGATAGATTTAACAGGTGAGGTTGAAGGTTTAGTACCATCTCCAACTTGGAAAAAGAAGGTAAAAAAAGAATCTTGGTATATTGGAGATACATATCATTTGTCAATAGGTCAGGGAGATTTATTAGTAACCCCTTTACAATTAATCAATGCCATCTCAGCCATAGCTAATGGTGGAAAACTTTATAAACCACATCTTTTATTAAAAGAGACCGATAACTCTGGTAATTTGGTTAAGGAGTTTCAAAACAAAATTGTGCGTGAAAATTTTATTGGATCTGATGAGATTAATATAGTTAGAGCAGGGATGAGGCAAAATATTGAATCAGGCTCTGGCCGTAAACTTAATGATTTGCCAGTAGCTGCTGCAGGTAAAACTGGTACAGCCCAGTTTGGTTTAGAAGACAAAACTCATTCATGGTATGTTACTTTTGCACCGTATGATAACCCACAAATTTCCTTAGTAGTTCTCATTGAAGGTGGAGGCGAAGGCAATGAAACTGCCGTTCCCGTCGCTCGGGAGATACTTAATTATTATTTTACCCGCTAGTGAGTGATGAACAATGGCATTAGAAAATGTATTAAATCATAAATCTAAAATCATAAATCATAAATTATTTAAATTTGGTTGTCCACATCTTGACAACATGTTAGGTTTTTGATAGAATAAGAACTAAAATATGGGTTTGCTATGATAGGTTGGTTAAACCCGGAATATTAAAAATCCGAGTTTTTCTTTTTTTACAAATGCCAAAACGAAGGGAGGTGAATTTTGTGTTGAAGCTTTGGGAAAGGATTAAATGTTTATTCAAGGAAGAAGATACTTCGACTCGAGCAAAGAGATTGATTAGGGATATCAAGGCACTTCCCGGATCATATATCATCGCGCTTGATGTCGATAGATACAAAGGTGGTCGAATAACCCCAATCAAAAATGGTAAAGGAGGAGCAAGTTGCTCAGAATAATCGAAAAAGGGGTGAAAATGGAAGAAGTCGAAGAGTTGTCAAAGTTGCTGACAGAAATACATTTTTTGACAACTCTTGACCAACAGCAGATCGAAGGGAGAAAAAGTCAGAATTTTCGGCTTATCTCCAATCTTGAGGACTTTCTCGAGGGTCACAAAACCTTGCCATCATTCATTCACGAGCTCAGAGTGATCCTGCCGAATTTCCTCAATGGTCAATTTCGCAACGGTGAGCTCCACCAGGCGGTTAGCCAGACTATTGGCTATCTTGCCGCTTGTATGCTGAATTAGATTCTAATTTAGAAGGAGGTGAATGCTTATTGAACACGGTAAATCGGTAATCTATTCCAAAAACAAAGTGAGGTGAGACTGTGGCCAAGACCGCGACTCGAAACAGGTCAATGCGACTTGCCAACTGGAAAAGGGCAAATCATGTGAGTAAGCGCGCTAAAGAGAAAATGATGCGCGAGATTCAAGGAGATACCGAGACCATGGACGACGAAGGAAACTCCGGTGAAACAGAAAAAGAAAATTCATAAGGAGGAAGGGATATGACCTTGTTACAAGCCGTAAGAACGGGAGGAGTTTCATCGTCGTGGGGAAAACAAGGGATAAACCCCACCAACGAGAAACCTACTCTCCCGTGGAAGGAAATACAGGAAATCGCCCAATCTGTGGAAGATAGGGTGAGCATCAACTTTTCTTCGAAAGGAGAAAAATGATGTCGTTCTTATACCACCGAAACGCGCAAAATCCCTGGGGGTTTCAACAGGCCATGATCACGAGCGTCAAAGCCCAAGGGGAAAAAGGTCAGGAATCGGAGGAAAAAGATAAAGAACCTCCAGTGAGGATCAAAATCAAAGACGACGAGTAGACGAGTAATAAAACTCGTCACGCACTACGAACACAGAAGGCGGAACCATTTCCGCCTTTTTTAATTTACTTTATTAAAGTACAAATCTGCTAATAAATGTTGTAGATTTTCAACATCATCTGGACTATTGACAAATTTTCGTCAATTTGTTAAACTATTAACTACAGATTAGGATTATCCACAAGCGGATACCCAGTATATCATCTTTCAGATGCAAATAACTTTGTCATTTGCATAGTTAATATTTATGTTACTGAAAGTTGTATTACTGGGATACCCAATCTTTTTTATTTAATCCCACTGGGATCCCTGCGGGATTTGCTGATTATTATTTAATTTTAAAGAGCATATAAATAGCTCTAAGGTAAAAAATATGGTAAAAAACTTAGTTCTAACCAAAGATGGGTTAGAAAAACTAAAAACAGAGCTCGATGACCTTAAATCTCGAGGTCGGTGCGAAGTGATTGATAGAATTCGTACGGCCAAAGATTTTGGGGATTTGAGCGAGAATGCTGAGTACGAAGATGCAAAAAATCAGCAATCGTTTATCGAAGGTAGAATTCAGGAATTAACTGAGATGGTTAAGCGTGCCAAAGTTGTTGGTAACAAGAGAGATACTAGTAAGGTTGATATCGGTGATATCGTTGAAGTTGATTGTGATGGCGAAAAATCAACCTACTCTATAGTTGGTTCAACCGAATCTGATCCTTTAGCAGGTAAAATTTCTGCTGAATCACCTATCGCTAGATGTCTAATGGGTAAAAAAGTTGGTGATAGTGTAGAAGTACCAATTCCAGATGGCAAAATGAGTTGTAAAATCCTTAAAATCAGCTAATAAAAGCGAATTATATCGAATGAATAACAAATAAAAGATTCTCTCTTGTGGAGGAGAGGATTTTTTAGTATAGTGAATAGTAGAGTAATAAATTCAAAATTTCAATTTTTCCCACTTCACTACCAACTTCGCTAAAGCTACGCTGGTCAAAAAAGTTCCGAGGGATAAATAATTTTTATTCAAATTATAAATTCAAATGTTTAAAAATTATAGTTTGTTTAATTGATCAAAAATTTGAGTTTTGTAATTTGAATTTGTCAGTAGGAGTATTTATGGCTTTTTGGGTTGATGAAACAATTAACGAGATTCTCAAAAGAAAAGATAAAAAATACCTCATAACTGATTATAAAACTCCATCAGGTAAAATTCACGTTGGTGCTCTTAGGGGTGTAATAATTCATGATGTTATTTACAAAGGACTTTTAGAATCAGGCAAAAAATCCGAATTTATTTATGGTTTTGATGATATGGATCCGATGGATGATGTGCCGAGTGAATTGGCCAAAGAATTTTCTAAATATATGGGGCAACCACTATGTAATATACCATCTCCAGACTGCAAGGCCAGTAGTTATGCCCAATTTTTTGCTAAAGAATTTAAATCAGTTTATAAAAAATTAGGGGTTAAATCTAAAACAGTTTGGGCTAGCCAATTATATAAATCTGGTAAATACGACAAAGCAATCAAAATTATTTTAGATAGTGCCGATAAGATTCGTCAAATATATTTTGATGTTTCTGGAGGTAAAAAACCCGATAATTGGTATCCTTTGAGTGTAATTTGTCCAAAGTGTGGCAAAATTGGTACGACTAGGGTTTTTGATTGGGATGGTAAAGAAGTGAGTTTTGTTTGCGAGCCAAATTTAGTAAAATGGGCTCAGGGGTGCGGTTATCAAGGTAAGATTTCTCCTTTTAGTGGCAATGCTAAATTGCCTTATAAGGTTGAAACACCTTCAAAATGGTATTCTTTTGGAACAAGCGTCGAGTTAGCAGGTAAGGATCATTACACTAAGGGCGGATCGTTTGATATTGCTCGCAGAATTGCTCAAGAGGTTTTTAAAATCAGACCTGTTTATGGGTATGGTTATGAGTGGTTTCTAGTAGGTGGTAAAAAAATGAGTACCTCCAAAGGAGTTGGTTCATTCGCTACAGAAATTGCTGATATTCTTCCATCGGAATTACTACGATTTTTAATGGTGAGAACTCGCGCCAAACGTACTATTGATTTTGATCCATATGGTACAACCATCTTAGATCTTTATGATGAGTATGATCGTTGTATAGATGCATTTTTAGATGATCCAAAATCAGATCAGGCACGAGCATATTATTTTACAAAACTTTTCGCCCATTCGACTAACGCTCAGGGCGTCTTGTCTTCGACTCCGCCCATTCGAATCATACTCAGGGCGTCCCGAGTATATGGAGGGACGAGGTCGCTCAGACTCGAGGAGAGCACATCGAAGGACGAGGTGTCTGCCTCGCTTGTGGCTAGTCAAGGCGGGCGACCTCCGCAATATCGGATGAGATTTGTTAAAGTTGCATACTTATTGCAAATGGCTAGAGTTAATATTGATGAATATGCATCGGAAGAAAAGCAAGGTGAATTAACAGTTGAAGAAGAAAATGATCTAAAAATCCGTCGAGAATATGCTAGAAGATGGTTAGATTTTTACGCACCCGATAATTATAAATTCAAGATACAAAAAGAATTACCAGAAGTTGCCAAGAGTTTATCATCTAAACAAATAGAATTTTTGCATAAAATTGCTGATTTGTTAGAATATGAAGATACAACCGATAAAGAAGAATACCAAAAAATAGCAGAACTAATAGATCACAAAATATTGAAAGGGGAAAAGTTACATAGTGGAATCCATAATTTAAAAAAAGAAATGAATTTGGATGCCAAGCTTGCTTTTTCAGCAATATATTTATCGCTAATTGGTAAAGACTCTGGCCCCCAAGCCGGCTGGCTTATCGCTAGTTTGGATAAAGATTTCGTAATTAAACGTTTCCGTAGTTTACCCTGAAGGACAGTCCTTTAGGGTAAAGTTAGAAAGGTGTTGATGGATAAATTATTAGTTGCTACAAAGAATCCTGGTAAATTTGCTGAGTTTAAAATTTTGTTTAATGATTTGCCCGTTAAATTAGTATCACTACAAGATTTAAATGTCAATCACGAGGTTGAGGAAGATGGTCAAACTTTTGAAGAAAATGCCATAAAAAAGGCCAAAGAATATTCTGCATTATCTTGTTTGCCAACAATAGCTGATGACGGCGGGTTAGAGATTGATGCTTTAGGTGGCCAACCCGGAGTCCACTCACGTAGATGGTTTGGGCATCGCATGAGTGATCAGGAACTTATTGATGCTGTAATGGATAAAATGAAGGATGTACCACTAGATAAGAGGATAGCTAGAATGCGCACGGTTTTGGCGCTTGCTATACCTAATCAGTTAATTAAAACTTTTGATGGTAAAATAAAAGTTATTATCGCAGTAGAAGCTTCCAAAAAAGTTATTAAGGGATATCCATTTAGATCATTTATGTATTTACCAAAGCAGAAAAAATATTTTGTTGATGTATCATTTGAAGAACAATCTAAATTCTCACATCGCGGTAAAGCAGTTGAAAAACTAAAAAAATATATCACAGAAAAATATTTATGAAAACAGTTATGATCTTTGGGACATTTGATAAATTGCATCCGGGTCACATTAATTTTATAACGCAGGCAAAAAAATATGGAGATTACCTGGTTTTAGTGCTTGCAAGAGATGAGACTATCAAAAAACTCAAAGGTCATTGGCCAATAGAAAATATTGAGGTAAGGGCGCATAACATTGCCGTAACCGAATTAGTAGATTTAATATTTTATGGTAAACTAAGTGGGTATTATCAAGTTATAAAAAAATATAAACCAGATATAATTTGCTTAGGTTATGACCAAACACATTTTATAGATAAATTAGAGGAAAAAATTAATAAGTACGGTTTAATATCAAAGATTGTTAGATTAAAATCCTATAGGCCCAATATTTATAAAACATCAATTATAAAACACACCATAAATACACAGATTTACACTAATATCACAGATTAATTTGTGTGATTTGAGAAGATTTGTGAATCTGTGGTGTAATCTAGGAGTTTTATGCTCGACATCAAATTTATTAGAGAAAATAAAAAAGAGGTTGAAAAAGCCATCAAGAACAAGAATGTTAATTTAGATTTGGGAAGGCTTTTACTTTTGGATAAAGAGAAGCAAGATTTGCAACAAAAAATTGAGAAACTTAGATCCGAGAGGAATTGTTTGGCAAAATCTCGAACAGAGGTGATTAAGGCCAAAAAGGTTAAAGAATTTTTACGTGATTTAGAACCGCGGTTTACCGAGGTTAGCGAAGAATTACTAGAAATAATGCTCCATGTGCCAAATATTTATTCTGATGATACTCCAATAGGTAAAGATGAAAAAGAAAATAAAGTCATTTATTCTTGGGGTAAACTTAAAAAGTTTTCTTTTAAGATCAAAGATCATATAGAATTAGCCAAAGACTTAGACCTAATTGACCTAGAACGTGGGACAAAGGTTTCTGGATTTCGTGGATATTATCTTAAAAATCAGGCAGTTAAATTACAACTGGCATTGATGCAATATACTCTTGATAAATTATCAGCAGAAGGTTTTACCCCCATGATTACCCCAACCTTAGTCCATAAAATGGCTTTAGTTGGCAGTGGCCATTTTCCAGAAGCTAAAGATGAGATTTATCAAATCGCAAATCCTGGTAAATTATCCTCTGGAGAAGCTATTAAAGAAGAAACATATTTGGTTGGTACTGCCGAGCCATCACTGTTAGCATACAGAGCAAATGAGGTGCTAGATGAATCAGAATTGCCACTTAAATTTTCGGGATTTTCTCAATGTTATCGTAGCGAGATTGGTAGTTATGGTAAGGATTTAAAAGGAGTATTTCGTATTCACGAATTTATGAAGGTTGAGCAAGTTGTTATTTGTAAGGCCGATTATAAAGAGGCCGAAAAAATGTTTAGTAAACTCCTAGCAATTTCCCAATCGATTCTTAAAGACTTAGAGTTGCCGTACCAAGTTGTTCAAATGTGTACTGGCGATATGGGTTTAGGCAAATACAAAATGTGTGATGTTGAAACCTGGATGCCAGCTAATAACGCTTATCGTGAAACCCACTCCTGTTCAAATTTAACCGATTGGCAAATGCGAAGACTTAGTATTCGTTATAAAACCAAGGATGGTCAAAAATTATATCCTTTTGCCTTAAACAATACTGGGATTGCCAGCCCTAGAATTTTAATTGCCTTACTGGAAAATCACCAGCAAGAAGATGGATCAATCAAAATTCCTAAGGGGTTACAGAAATATACTAATTTTAATAAAATTCAAAAGTAATAATTAATGTATAGCCCGC
>CAZXAY010000032.1:0-10881 GCA_964638435.1 uncultured Candidatus Saccharibacteria bacterium
CATGTCCATTCAACCACTTGGCACCCAACCAAGTGGTTTTTTATATTATCTATGTATATTATTTTATTAACTCACGACTTATGCGATTGAACGTAAAGCAACGTTATTATTCTTCGAATGAGTAATAGAGAGAGAAGTCTCTTGATAATACTCGAGATAAATTTGCAACATCTGTAGTTCTCGGATTACCTCGAACAATAACCAAACGCGTAAGTCCAATAACTATCATGTTATATTTATTACTCGATAAATACTATTTGTCATCCGATAATTGCTATAGCTGTTATGTGATGACATCTTCATAGTAAACAAGGCTCTAGGCTAGTATGACGATGTCTGCTAATTTAGAGCCTAAACAATTAAGAATCATTCGCATTTTGCTATATTCTTTGGGTCTGTTGCCAATCAATTTTTTACAGGTTAGATGTTTTTGACCAAATATTTGACTTAACCTGTAAAGTCCATCAAAATTGATCGTTCGGCGACAGACCCTCTTTAGGTTTATATTTATTTGTCATCCGATAATTGCTATAGCTGTTACGTGATGACAAAAATGTAGTTGGTGTAGTATAATTAAATTATGAGGATAAAAATATCTGAACGTCAAAAGGAGATATTAAAAACGATCGGCATCTGCGTTGTTTTGGCGTCCGCAATTGTTGCTCCAAATATGGTACAATTGTTAAAACCATTTAATCGCCATCAAAAGTATCGACATAAACGATCCATCAAAAAACTTATAGAAAATGACATTATTATTTTGTTTGGTGAGCATATTAAATTAACTGATAAAGGTAAAGCTTTGCTAAAGAAAATAGAAACTGACGAAATTATCATCAAACGTCAGGAAACCTGGGACGGTAATTGGCATTTAGTTTGTTATGATATACCTGAAGATTTTAAAAAAGAACGTGACTATTTTAGATCCAAATTAGTTTTATCAGGTTTTAGAATCATTCAAGATAGCTTGCTCGTTTATCCGTATGATTGTAAGGAAGAAATAGCACTTATGTCACAGAAGTTAGGGATATCTCCTTACGTGGCATATTTAAATACTGATTATTTACCAAATCAAAATTACTTGATAAATTTTTTTGATCTTTCTACTACCGATCTAAAACATAATTAAAATATCCTAAACTAATTGCATTGTCATTTGTCATCCGATAATTGCTATAGCTGTTATGTGATGACATTTTATGAAATTATTAAGGATCTTTCTAGTATTTTTTCATAAAAATTTATTGATATATTTTTAGATATCACCTAATAATTATTATCCTGATATAATTACTTCTCGCTTATTAAATTACATTCAATCACGCGTGAGTGTCATATACGGGACACAGTAGCAATTATCGGATGACGTAATACTAAAACGCTATTTATAAATCAATTTGTTGATCATTACGGTTACCTTTTTAAATGACTTAACAACTACCTAATAGTTACATTTTAGATGACTTGATGCGAATTATTGACTTTTACAGTTATTGTTATATAATATTTTTATATTGTGAAAAATTGATTCTTTAACATCAAAAATCAGCTTTCTCCGTGGTTGGAGGAAATCGATTTATAAAAGAAAGGGGGTGATAGTTAGTGGTATTTTTATCAGTAGCACCAGCTGGCTTGAGCACACCAGCCACCCTTGGGTTGGCATTCGACCCCATCTCTTGGCTAATCCTTTCTACTTTCAAAAACAGAAAGAATGAAGCCCAGAATAATGTTGACGTTGTCGCATCAGAGATGAACGATGACCTTTCCGACATACCTACTTACAATCCAATCTTTAGCTACTACGGGTCGGCCTGATAGCTTCACTCCACGCCGCCCCTTAAATTATTGCATCCCATTTTGGACGACAAGCAATAAAGACTGAGGTCGGCCTTGATGGCCACAAACGAAGATCTTGACATATCGAGGGGCGGATGCCCCTCGCGCAATTATCAAAATTTTTATTCTTTGCCGATAGGTGGTGTTGTGTGGCGTAATTTGCTTACTGCCATAAGCAAATTGACACTATTTGTCGGTTCTCTGGCAAAATTATGTTGTACGCGCAGAGTTTTTGGATCGAGATTTACTCTGCGTTCAGTATATGGTGCAGCCACTGAATAGTATGATTAAGATTTTGTCAGAAGGAGCATCACATTTCAAATGAATCACAACATCCTAACCGATCAAGAAAGAATGCGCCACTTCTTTTTTGGTCGCAGAACTCAAAGGGCCCCTCATGGGGCCCTTTTTCGTATCTTAGAGATAATTATTAAGCTGCTTTTTTGAGTTCACTCCATTTTTTCATAAAATCAGTAAATTCTTTATTAAATTCTCTTAATTGTGGCGTTCGTTCTATATGTTGTTCCACCAACTTTAAAGTTGTAACGAATTTAGCTTTTACATACTTTGTATCTTTTACAAATACTGGGTCAGAACTAATAATTTGTTCATCATTCGTTTTACCTTTAATCGGGTTTGTTTTATAAAACTCCTTTATTTTACTTGTAATTGCCAATATTTCAGAAACAGTTTCATCCAAAACGACTTTATCATTAGAGTTTAAAATATGTAAATTGTCTTCTGAACTTAGGGATTTTTTCTTAGAATCTTGATATTTATTTTCAACATCCTTTAATTTATTTAATTGGATATCTATCATTGCAATAGAATCATTTATAACACCTTCTTGTTCAGAGTTGACGCTGTCCCATTCATTCATAGTACTTAATTTATTTTTCCAGTTAGACAAATCTTTTTGAAGTTGTCTTGCTCCTTTTAATTTTAATATTGAAATATCTTGGTCTAAAACCTTCAAATCTTTAGTTATCTGGTATAATAACGATCCTTCTTGCATAGTAAAATTTTCCTGCGTAGTTTTAAGAAAATTATCATTTGATTTACTTACATATTCAGCCCAAGCAATATCAGTTATTTCTTCAAAAGATTTACTATTATTTTCTGGTTTTTTTAATTCATCAATCAAAATTTTATTTTGATCTTTATTCTCTAAAAAAACCTGTCCTAAATTTTTATAAAGAAATTTCTGAGTCTCACTGATTCCTTTTTGTAACCAATTTAATTTCTTAATACCTTCTGTTAATTTTTCTGTATTATTTACTCGTTTTCCTTCTTCAACCGTAGAATCTAAACTTTTTGACTCTGTTTTAGGGGCTACAAAATCTTGTTTCCCAGATTTATCAGCTTGAAAAAATTCCATAATACCTCCTATAAATTATTTATTACCCCAGTAGTTAAAGTCTAAACTTTTTTTATCATCTTTTTTTGCATCATTATTATCATCATCATTTTGCTTTTGGCTTGATGATGAGCCACTACTATATGTATTAATATTAATTTTAGGAGTGTGCCTGGTTTGAATTTTATTAATTATATCACTAACATTTTTGATTGGTTGATTTTGAGCTTTAATATATGGTACAAATTCTTCTTTACTTTTAATTTGTTTTTCTTTTGCAGCTTTAACATACGGTGTAAAAGGTTTTTCATCTGTAACTATTTTTTTTGGCTCTATTTTATTGATTGTTGTACCTTGATTTGCAGGAATATCAGTACTTGAATATGCCATATCTTCCTCCCTATTCAATTCGCTTATAGCGAATTGACGGGCGTCCGCCTTTAGCGGAATAGCCTTCTTACTTATTTTTTGAACTTTTTTTTTAACTTTTACAGCAGATGAAGCAGATATAGCAGCAATAGATTTAGCAGATTGTTTAACAGCAGATGAAGCAGATATAGCAGCAATAGATTTAGCAGATTGTTTAATAGCAGATGACGCCCCTCGACTAGACTCGGGGTAAACAGATTCTGAAGATTTTGGGGTAGATTCTGTGGATTCTTCATTTATTTCATCTTCTGCAACATCTTTAATATCATTTGGTTCTTCAGTTTCTAAGTTTTTTAGTTCTTCAGTTAGAGTTATACCATCATCCTCTACCAATTTAGGTTGATTATCCTCTGGTTTTTTATCAGTACTAACTGGATCTTTATCTTTATTAAAAACAGTCATTGAGGCAACTTTGTCACCTGGTTTAAGTCTCATTAATGTTACACCTTGGGTATCACGACCTAACCGTTTAACTGATTTTAGAGCCATTCTAATCATTTGACCATGGGTGGAAACAATTACTACCTCTCCATCATTGCCATCAACTACTAAGGCCTCTACAACCTTACCAACTTTTTCTGATGTTTTACTTGCACGAATACCAATACCACCACGACGTTGCTTTGTAAAATTCTTAATCATGGTACGTTTACCAAAACCACGTCCTAGAACGGTAAAGACATCTAGATTTTCTTGAGGTATCACATCCATAGTTATTACCTCGTCACCAGGGCGTAATTTGATACCTCTTACTCCAGCAGCACTACGGCCCATAGGACGAACATCCTTTTCGCCAAAGTAAATTGATTGTCCATTACGAGTAACCATAATAATACTATTATCGCCAGTAGTCATAGTTACCCAATTAAGCTCATCCCCATCATTAAGCTTAATTGCAATAAGGCCAGTCTTACGGACATTTTCATATGCTTCGATTAAGGTCTTTTTTACCACGCCAAATTTAGTACCCATAAAGAAGTATTTAGCTTTTAATTTTTGATCCTTAGATTGAGTGATTATTGTGGTAACTTTTTCATCTGGGGAAATTTGCAAAACATTAACAATATTTTGACCTTTAGCTTGACGCGAAGCCGCAGGTAAATCATAAACCTTGGCTGCGAATAATCTACCTTTATCGGTAAAAAACATTATGTTATCGTGAGTTTTGGCTACCAACAAATGCTCAACCACATCTTCTTCTTTAGTAGCCATACCAGTAACTCCTACGCCACCACGATTTTGTGAGCGATAAGTAGCAATTGGCACACGTTTGATATAATTTGTTTTGGTTAGGGTTATAACAACTTGCTCGTTTGGAATTAGATCCTCAGCTCTAAAACTTCCGATATTTTCGGCCACAATCTTGGTACGACGTTCATCAGCGTATTTATCGCGAGTTTCTTGCAATTCTTCTTTAATAATTCTTAAAATCTCATCTTTCGAAGCGAGGATTGCCTCAAGTCGTTTAATAAGTTCTAATTTTTCCTTTAATTCGTCTTCGATTTTTTGATGTTCTAACCCAGCAAGAGCTGAGAGGCGCATTTCTAAAATAGCAGCAGCTTGTTTATCGGATAACTTAAACCCTTTCATCAAATTTTTGTGAGCAATTTCTTTGGTCTCGGACTTTTTGATTAAAGCGATAATCTCGTCAATATGGTCAAGGGCAATTTTTAAACCTTCTAAAATGTGGGCGCGATCTTTGGCTCGAGCTAACTCAAACTCGGTGCGTCTACGAACCACCACTTGACGATGTTTAATAAATTCTTCTAATACATTTTTTAAAGTTAAAATTCTAGGTTGAATGCCGTCAACTAATGCCAACATATTAATATGAAACGTTGATTGCATACTGGTAAGTTCATAAAGTAAGTTTAAGACTTTTTTAGGATAAGCATTGCTCTTAAGTTCAATGACGATACGTACACCTTCTTTACGATCTGACTCATCACGCAGGTCAGAAATACCTTCAATTTTTTTGAGTTTAACCAGCTCGGCAATTTTACTAATCAAATCTGATTTGTTAACCTGATAAGGAATCTCGGAAACTATAATTCTAAATCCGTTACCTGATTTTTTTTCTTCGATATTGGCAACTGCGCGCATTAAAACTTTGCCTTTACCTGTAGCATAAGCTTGTTTAATATCATCTAAGTTATAGATATTAGCTCCAGTTGGAAAGTCTGGTGCTTTGATAAATTGCATTAGTTCATCAACTTCTGCCTCGGGGTTATCAATTAAATGCCTGATTCCATCACAAAGTTCGCCCAGATTATGTGGCGGGATGTTAGTTGCCATACCTACTGCGATGCCAAGTGTTCCATTTAGTAAAAGTTGGGGGACACGTGATGGAAGTACAGTTGGTTCTTCCCGACTACCATCAAAGTTAGGGGTAAAATCAACAGTATTTTTATCAATATCGGCCAGCATCTCCTCGGCAATTGCTGTTAATTTAGCCTCGGTATAACGCATAGCAGCAGCATTATCACCGTCAATCGAACCAAAGTTACCTTGACCGTCAACTAATGGATATCTCATCGAAAAATGCTGAGCAAGTCGAACCATTGTTTCGTAAACTGCGCTATCGCCATGTGGGTGATATTTACCTAGTACGTCTCCAACCACAGTTGCGGATTTACGATATTTGGCGCGCGAGGTAAGCCCCAACTCATGCATCGAAAATAATACTCTGCGGTGAACAGGTTTTAAACCATCACGAACATCAGGAAGCGCGCGAGCAACTATAACACTCATGGCATAATCAAGATAAGATTCCTTCATCTCGACTTCGATACCGCGAGCTTTAACCAAGCCATATTGAGTTTGCTTTGGCTCATTATCAAGAACGATTGGGTCGTCTAACTCATCATTAATAAGTGATGGCTGATCCATATCTTTTTGATCATTTTGCTCATCTGTTTGATCAAGATCTTGATCGTCTAATTGTGGGGTTGGGTCATTGGACATAAATATAAATGTTACAAGTTATAAGTTCACTTAGTTTTCCATGTTTTGGGGGATTTTTTTACATTGGGTTGTAAGGCGTGGGGTTTGCCAAGCTGCTTACCAAGATCTTGCCTTAAATACCATTTTTTGTGATCTCGTTCTAAATGCATCTCGCCAGGTTGAACTAAATCCTTGCCATGAGCTTTAGCACATTTTGAATCTGCATGAATTGTTTTTCTTGATAATTTCATATATTCCTTATTCAGTTAATATTAGTTAATAACTGTTAATAAAAGTTAATATTGGTTACGTAACTACTGTTAACTACCTATTAACCCGTATAAACCATTATTAACAAATACATATTTAGACATCCAAATTCTTTACTGATTTGGCATGTGTTTGTATAAATCTCTTACGTGGTGGAACTTCGTCACCCATGAGCATAGAAAAGGTTTCATCAGCTCTTTCTGTATCCGGAATCGTTACTTGCAACAATACTCTATTAGCTGGATCCATGGTAGTTTCCCAAAGCTGAGTAGGGTTCATTTCTCCCAAACCTTTATAACGCTGGATATTTATACCTTTAATTTTTGTTTGAGGATCTTTAAAACTTTCGTTTTTCTCAGATTCTGTTTCATCATTATCTGTAGCCATTTCTGCTTCTATTAATTCTTCTGATTCTTCAGTCTCAAGTTTTACGCTTTCAGTAATGGTTTTTAGCTTTTCGTTATTAGTTTTAAGTTTATTTATAATCTCTTCTTTTTGTTCATCTGAATAAGCATATTGTTTAAATTTACCACTTGTAATTGCATAAAGTGGAGGTTGGGCGATATATAAATATCCTCTTTTAATTAATTCGACAAAATGGCGATAGTAAAATGTTAAAAGTAATGTTCTAATATGACTTCCATCAACATCAGCATCAGTCATAATTATTATGCGGTGATAACGAGCTTTATCTAAATTCATTTCGTCACCAACACCTGCGCCCATAGCTACGATTAAATTTTTTATTTCCTCTGATGTTAACATACGATCAAGTCTGGCTCGCTCTACATTAAGGATTTTACCGCGGAGAGGCAGGATTGCTTGAAAGCGTCTGTCGCGACCCTGCTTAGCACTACCACCGGCTGAATCTCCCTCTACAATATATATTTCTGATTTGGCTGGATCTTTTTCGCTGCAATCGGCAAGTTTTCCGGGAAGAGTCATACCCTCTAGGGCGCCTTTGCGTATTACAGTCTCACGAGCAGCTTTGGCAGCTAATCTGGCGCGGGCAGAAAGAAAACATTTTTCCACAACTTTGCGTGCATCTGATGGATGTTCTTCTAAAAAGAATGATAAACCTTCGGCAGTAACAGTTTCTACTGCAGTTCTAACTTCTGGGTTACCTAATTTACCTTTAGTCTGGCCCTCAAATTGTGGTTCGGGTAACTTGACTGATAATACTGAGGTCATACCTTCTCGCATATCATCACCAGTTAATGCTGCATCACTATCTTTAAGCATCCCACTCTTTTTAGCATAATCATTAATAGCTCTGGTCAATGCCGATCTAAAACCCGTAAGATGTGTACCACCATCAATGGTGTGAATATTATTAGCAAAAGAAAATTCATGAATATTAAAATCCTCGGTATATGTTAGGGCGACTTCTACCGAGATATCGTTGATTGTTTTTTCAAAATAAATTGGAGGGTCAATATAGGCTTGTTTAAAACGGTTGATGTGACGAACGTATGATTTAATCCCACCTTCAAAGTAGAAAGTATAGGATTTGGAGGGGTAAGTGGTAAGTGGTAGGGGGTCAGTATTAGATAACGATTCATTCACATTCTTTTGTTCGTCTGTTTCTGTGTTCTTTAGTTCTTTAGTTTCTATGTTTTTTGGTTCTTCAGTTTTCCTCTTATCCTCAATAATAATCGTAATGCCTTTAGTTAGATAGGCATGCTGACGTAAGCGATCTAAAATTGTTGTCCAGCTAAATTCCACTTTTTCAAAAATATCTGAGTCAGGTTGAAAGGTGATTTTGGTACCTTTTTTATCTGTTTGACCTGTAACTTTGATATCGCCTTGGGCTACACCACGAATATACTCTTGCTCATAAATCTTGCCGTCACGATAAACCTCGGCCTTTAAATAGCTAGATAAAGCATTTACCACAGAAACACCAACTCCGTGCAAACCGCCAGATACTTTATATCCGCCGCCTTCACCAAATTTACCACCAGCGTGCAAGGTAGTTAATACAGTTTCTAGGGCCGATTTGCCAGTTTGTTTATGCACATCAACTGGAATACCACGACCGTTATCTTCTACCGATACTTTATTATCAGGTAATAAACAAACAACGGTTTTATTTGCATACCCAGCCATAGCTTCATCAATAGCGTTATCCACTACTTCCCAAACTAAATGATGGAGGCCTGCAATACCAGTGCCACCAATATACATTCCTGGACGTTTACGAACCGGTTCTAAACCCTCAAGTACTGTGATATTTGAGGCATTATAGGTTGATTTATCTTGTTGTTTAATATCGTTTGACATAATATTTTTCAGAAATTTTTAATTTTAAATTTGTAATTTTTAATCAAATTTCAAATTCAAATGTTTTAAAATGGAAATATTTAATTACATATTTTATAAATTAAAAATTTGAGTTTTGAATTTGCTACTTCAAATATAACACCCTCCCTTTAAGAGTAAGTTGTGGAAAAATATTCGACATCTTGTGTCTATATTTAATATAGCAAATGCATAAAAATAACGCAACTGGTAGGAAAGTTAATGATGGTTAATCCCACTTCACCATTAGGTTACGAGGGACAAGTAAAAGTTGATAGTAGTTAATAATGGTTACTATTAGTTACAGATCAATTTATTAGTTTGTAGCCCGCCTTGCCGTCGAGGCAGGTAAAAATGTTATTTCGTAATAAGTCTAATGAAACAAAAAGCCCCAGTTAAGGGGCATGAGGGGTCTGTCGCCAATCAATTTTTTACAAGTTAGATGTTTTTGACCAAATATTTGACTTAACCTGTAAAGTCCATCAAAATTGATCGTTCGGCGACAGACCCATGAGAGTCTCGTAAAAATGTTGTTTTCAAGGGGTTAAAGTGAATTTGATGTTGTTCCCCGACTTTTGGCCGTCGTTGAAGCGAATAACTTCAACATCAACTTGGCCAGTAAGGCCTATTGGCACTTTTGCCTGAATACTGGTTAATGCCCAGATCATCACATCTGCTTGGAAGCCCCCAAAGTTGATAACTCCCTCTGAGGCTCCAAGCCCATTACCAGTAATTGTCACTGTTTGACCAGCCGGTCCATTGACATCATCAATTCCTGTTGTTATAGGAGGAGGCACGATACCACTGGCATTCGGGGGCATTTTGATGTCGCATATTGCAGTACCACTGCTTGTGACCTGAACATTTTTTTTACAGGTCTGGTAGCCGGATTTGATGACTTCAACAGTTTTAACTCCTGCAGAAACTCCGGCTAAATTGAAATTTCCGCTTGCAGTTGTAGTGTCCGATAAAACCCCTTGTACTACTGTAGCGCCTGATTGTGCAAAACCAGTATCGCATTTAATAACCTGCCCTTGGATTGACCCCGTACCAGAGCCCGAACCAGTTCCATCGTTACCACCGCCTTCTGTTGCTCCTCCCCCGCCACCTCCGCAACCGGTCGTAAAAATGAAAATGAGCAAACCGATAACAATTAATACCAACCCCAAGATAATCCAATCGAGAGTATTTTTCTGGTTCTTATTCACATCAACCACACTCCTTTTTGTCATTCTAAACAAAGTTAAGAATCTTAAATACTGTTCGAACGTTAGTGAGAACTTTAAATTTAAAGTAAAATAGTTCTCGTTTACTCGAACAACAAAAATTCTTTCCTATGTTCAGAATAACAAATTAGAGTATTCCTAATGACAACAAGTATTGCAAGATGTTTTTAATGAACTATTATATTAACACATCATTATATCTTAAATTATATGGTTATGTCAAACAAAAATTACAGTTGGTCAATCAATATTTTTATGTTTCAGGTATATTTGGGTTGATTATCTTATATATTACAAATTATCAGGTTAAAAGACTTGTCCCTCGTAGCCTATTGGGGCGAAGTGGGAGAACCGTCCCCAAGTCCCCACAGAAGAAAAAAACTTGCTGTTCCCTAACCATATTCCACTTCCGAAGTGGAATATGGTTATCAATCTTTCCATTAATGATTAATAGTTGTTGGTATTTGGTAGGAAATTACAAATTATCAGGTTAAAAGACTTGTCCCTCGTAGCCTATTG